>JAACUH010000190.1 GCA_009993005.1 Rhodobacterales bacterium | reverse complement strand
GCCGACGCGATCCGGCTCGCGCATGACGGGCGGCTGGTCGATCTGCGGCTCATCTCCATCGCCGACGCGGAGGCGCGCGGCATCGAGGCCGTCCGCCAGGACCGGGCGACCTACGACCTGCCGCCCGGCGATCCGCGCGCGGCCTCGCTGACGCGGGCCGTGGTGTTCGGCGCGCCCGATGCGGTACTCATGGACCTGCCGCAGCTGACCGAGGACCAGCCCGCGCACCGGCCGCTGATCGCGGCGCACGCGGTTCCTTGGCCGGGTGAGATGGCGGTGTTCCGCAGCCCCTCGACCGATGGCTTCGAGCTGCTGACCACGTTTGGCAGCCGCGCCCGGATCGGGGCTCTGGTCTCGGACCTCTATCCGGGCCCCACCTCGCGCTTCGACCTCGGCAATGAGCCGGTCGTCGATCTGCTGACCGGCACGCTGGAAAGCGTAACGGACCTGACCCTGTTCGGTGGGGCGAACGCGCTCGCGATCGAGAGCGCGCCCGGCGTCTGGGAAATCCTGCAGGCGGGCGCGGCCGAATTGCTGGCGCCGGGTCGATATCGTCTGACCCGGCTCCTGCGCGGCCAGCGCGGCACCGAAGGTGCGATGGGCAACCCGGCTCCGGCAGGCGCACGCGTGGTGGTGCTGGACGACAGTCTCGCATCGCTGCCGATCGCTGAGGCCGATCTCGGCATCCCGTGGAACTGGCGCATCGGCCCGGCCGGCCGCCCGGTCAGCGACGAGACCTATGTGGCGCATGCATTCACGCCCGCAGGCGTCGGGCTGCGGCCGTTCGCGGTCGCCCATGTCGAACAGCCATGGCGCGTGCCGCGCTCGCCTGGCGATCTCACCATCCGCTGGGCCCGCCGATCCCGTGCGCTCGCCGCCGACAGCTGGGGCGGGCTGGAAGTGCCGATGGCGGAGGAACTGGAAGCCTACGAGGTCGAGATCCTCGACGGCGCCACCGTGAAGCGGGTGCTGAGCACCGCCACCATCAGCGCGGTCTACGCCTCGGCCCAGCAAACCGCCGATTGGGGATCGCCGCTCGCCCCCGGCGACAGCCTCACCGTCCGCATCTTCCAGCTCTCCGCCCTCGTCGGGCGGGGCGCGCCGAAAACAGTCACGCTGACCTTCTGAGGCCATCCCATGTCCGACGCCACGACCCATCTCCTTCTGCCCTACA
>JAACUH010000048.1 GCA_009993005.1 Rhodobacterales bacterium | reverse complement strand
GTCCTTGTCTCAATCCCTGTCACGACCATTCATCCTCTTCCAGCCCCCGACCGGAAACGCGCCTTCGCAGCAAAGGTCACGATCCCATCAAAATATTGGCACATTCTGGACAGAATTGCACGGGTTGGGAAGAAAAAAGAACCATATATTGTGGCAGGAAACGAAACAGTCACATCAGAGCGGCCGTCTTTGATGCGTTGCGCGGCGAAGTGCGGTGTGCAAAAGGGCGCGCGCGCTGCTTTTTTCAGCCGGCCACCAGGTCGCCGGCCAGTGAATTGTTGGCGGATGCGGTAATGCGCACCTTGCGAATCTGCCCGCGCAGGTTGTCCGGGCCGTTGACATGCACCGGGTGGAGGTGCCCCGACTTGCCCGTCATCTGCCCCGGCATCCGCCCGGGTTTTTCGAAAAGCACGTCAACGACGCGGCCGATCATCGCCTCCTGCGCGGCGTGCTGCTGCGCGGTGATGAGCGTTTGCAGCCGTTGCAGCCGGTCGTCCATCACATCCTCGGACAGTTGCGGCCGCTCGGCCGCCGGGGTGCCGGGGCGGGTGGAGTATTTGAACGAATAGGCCATGCCATAGCCCACCGCGCGGACCAGCGCGAGCGTGGCGTCGAAATCTTCCTCGGTCTCGCCGGGAAAGCCCACGATGAAATCGCCCGACAGCAGGATGTCGGGGCGCGCGGCGCGGATGCGGTCGATCAGGCGCAGGTAGCCCTCGGTCGTATGCTTGCGGTTCATCGCCTTGAGGATGCGGTCGCTGCCCGACTGCACGGGCAGGTGCAGATAGGGCATCAGCTTGGGCTCGGACCCATGCGCGGCGATCAGGGCGTCGTCCATGTCGTTGGGGTGCGATGTCGTGTAGCGGATGCGCCCCAGCCCGTCGATCCGCGCGAGCGCACCGATCAGCCCGGCCAGGCCGTCCGCATGGCCATGGTATGCGTTCACGTTCTGCCCCAGCAGCGTGATCTCGCGCACGCCTGCCTCGACCAGCGCGCGCGCCTCGGTGACGATCCGGTCGGCCGGGCGGCTGACTTCGGCGCCGCGGGTATAGGGCACCACGCAAAAGGCGCAGAACTTGTCACAGCCCTCCTGCACGGTGAGAAAGGCGCTCGGCCCCCGCGCCGCCCTGGGCCGGGCGCCCAGATGGTCGAACTTGTCATCCGGCGCGAACTCTGTGTCGAGCACCTTTTCCCCCGCGCCCAGCCGCGCCGCCATCTCGGGCAGGCGGTGGTAGCTCTGCGGGCCCATCACCAGATCGACCATCGGCATGCGGCGCTGGATCTCGGCCCCTTCGGCCTGCGCGACACAGCCGGCGACGGCGATCTTGAGGTCGGGATTGGCCGCGCGCAGCGGGCGCAGGCGGCCAAGGTCGGAATAGACCTTCTCCGCCGCCTTTTCGCGGATGTGGCAGGTGTTGAGCAGCACCATGTCGGCGCCCTCGGCACTGTCGGTCGCGACATAGCCCTGCCCGCCCAGCGCCTCGGCCATGCGTTCGCTGTCATAGACGTTCATCTGGCAGCCATAGGTCTTGATAAAGAGTTTCTTGACCTTCGGCAGGGTAGGATCGGACATGCGGGCAGACCTTTCGGGGGTGGTATGTCTTAACCTGCCGGCCGCTCCCTTGCAATGCGGGCGGGTTTGGCCGAGTCTGCGGGGGTGTTGGTGCGACAGGCAGGACGACGATGCGCTACGACAGTTTCGAGACTTTCCTGACCGAAGGCGCGGCGGCGCTGGCCAAGGGGCCGGTCGGTCTGATCCTTGCCGAGGATGCGGTGGAGGTCGATACCACGATCCGCCACCATCTCGATCAGGGATTCCGCAGCCTGATCGTCTTTGCCGCGCCAGAACTCGAACTGCCCGCACGTCTGGATGACAAGGTCACGCGCGTCGATTGCGACCCGATGGCCGATGGCGCGCTCGAGACCATCGTGAACGGCTGCATCGACGCGGCGCCGGGCGTCTGGTTCTACTACTGCTACAACGCCGAATACCTGTTCTATCCCTTCTGCGAAACGCGCAGCGTGGGCGAGATGATCAGCTTCAACATGGAGGAACGGCGCGACGCGATCCTGACCTATGTGATCGACCTCTATGCCGGCGATCTGTGGTCGCATCCCACGGCGGTCTCGCTCGAGGATGCGCATCTGGACCGGTCGGGCTATTACGCGCTGGCGCGCACCGACCGCTGGAACAACCCGGCCGAACGGCAGCTCGATTTCTTTGGCGGGCTGCGCTGGCGGTTCGAAGAGCATATCCCCGCCAAACGCCGCCGCATCGACCGCATTTCGCTGTTTCGGGCCAAGCCGGGGCTGCACCTGCGCGCCGATCACACCTTTGACGACCCCGAATACAACACCTACGCCTGCCCCTGGCACAATTCGCTGACCGCCTCGGTCTGTTCCTTCCGCACCGCCAAGGCGCTCAAGCGCAATCCGGGATCGACCTTCGACATCCAGACCTTCCGCTGGCACAACTCCGCCCCCTTCGACTGGCATTCGCAGCAATTGCTCGACCTTGGCCTGATGGAGCCGGGGCAGTGGTTCTGAGGCGCGTCAGAGCGGCTTGCCGAACAGGTGCAGCCGGTGCAGCGGCCGCGCGCCCGCCTTTTGCTTTTGCGCAAGCGAGGCGCCGTTCACATCGGCGATCCAGGTATTGCCGCAATGAGTATAGCCCGCCGCCTGCATCGCCAACATCACCCGGCGCAGCACCACCGGGTTCACGCCCTGCCCCTGCAATTCGGGGATCACGCCGGAAAAGATCAGCACGCAGCGCCGGTTGCTCAGCCGGTGGCGCAGGAAGTGCCAGGGCATCGTAAGCCCCATGCGCGACCGGATGCGCCGCAGGAACGGATTGAGATCAGGAATGCAGATGATGCAGGCGGCAGGCCGCCCCTTGTGATGCAGCACGGCCGAGATGCGCGGGTCCATCACCCATTTCATGTCTTTCGCCTGAAAATGGAACTCTGCCGCCGTGACCGGCACGAACATCGGGTTGCTGGCAAAGGATGCGTTGAGGATCAGCCGCGCCTCCTCCATCCGTTGCGGGATGGTGGCGCGGGTGATGGGGGCAAAGGTGAAATCGGGGTTGTCGAGCACCGCCTGCTGTTTCGGCCCGATGGCGGGGGCTGTGGCGGAGGTCAGATCGACCTCGAATGTGGTCATGCCAAAGGTCGCCGCATAGCCGTTGGCCACCAGCAGCCGCGCGATATGGGGGGGCGACCAGACGAGGTCGGTATAGGGCGCGTGGTCAAAGCCGCCGGTCATCACGCCGATCTGCTGCATCGCGGTGAGGTTGAAATTGCCCATGATCTCGGACAGGCCGCGCGCGCGGCACCAGGCCTCGGCGGCGCCCAGAAGCGCCTGCGCGGCCCCGGCATCATCGGCGCAGTCGAAATAGCCGAAATAGCCGCGCGACAGCCCATGCGTGCGGTTCGACGCGCCGTGCACATGGGCGGTGATGCGGCCCAGCACGCGGCCATCGCGATGCGCCGTGAAGAAGGTGATTGCGCTGTCGGTGCCATTGAAAAGCGGGTTGGCGGAGGGATCGAGAAACCGTTTCAGGTCCGATTTCAGCGGCGACACATAGGCGCTGCCCGCCCCATAGGCGCTGAACGGCGCCTCGAAAAACGCCGCGAAATCGCCGGTGTGCAAGGTGACGGTCATCGGTGCTTCTCCTGTCCTCGGCGCCAGCTAGGGGCGGGCGGGCGGGACAGGCAAGCGAAAAAGGCCTGCCGGACCTTGGGGGACAACCGGCAGGCCAGTCTGGGTGTCGTGCCGCCCTCACATGGCCGGCAGCAGCACCCGGTCGATCACATGAATGACGCCGTTGGACTGGCGCACATCCGCAATCGTCACATTCGCCACGCGACCCTGTTCGTCGGTCAGGGTGACACCGCGGCTGTTGGCCGTGACGGTCAGCACACAGCCGCCCAGCGTGGTGACTTCAAAGCTGCCGCCGCCCTCGCTCGCCATGCCCATGATGACATCGGACATCGCATTGGCGCCGAGCACATGGCAGGTCAGGATCTGGGTCAGCTGCGCCTTGTTCTGCGGCTCGAGCAGTTGCGCCAGCGCCGCCTGATCGAGCCGGGCAAAGGCCGCGTTGACCGGGGCAAAGACGGTAAAGGGGCCGGGCGTTTGCAGCGTCTCGACCAGGCCCGCGGCCTGCACGGCGGCCACAAGCGTGGTGTGATCGGCGGAATTGACGGCATTCTCGACGATGTTGCGGTCAGCAAACATCGCGGCGCCGCCCACCATCGGGTTCGATTGCGCCAAGAGCGGCAGCGCGGTGACGGCAAGGGCGATGGCGAGCGAGAGGTATTTGACGGACATGGTGCAGGCTCCTGAGGGAAAAAGGGGGTGGATGGCCTGCCGCGCGCAGGGGGACATCTGCGGCGGCAGGCCGGTCGCGCGGCGCCGCTTACATGGCGGGCAGCAGGACCTTGTCGATCACATGGATGACGCCGTTGGACTGGCGCACATCGGCGATGGTCACGGTGGCCACGCCGCCGGTCTCATCGGTCAGGGTGATCATGTCGCCGTCCATCGCGGCCTGCAGCGTGCAGCCGCCCACGGTCGGCACCGGGTGCATGCCGCCGTCATCCGCGATCATGCCGGCAATGGCGTCGGACATCGCATTGGCCGCGACCACGTGGCAGGTGAGGATCTTTTGCAGGGTCTCGAGGTTTTCCGGCATCAGCAGCGTCTCGACCGTGCCTTCGGGCAGGGCGGCAAAGGCGTCATTGGTGGGGGCGAACACGGTGAACGGGCCTTCGCCCGACAGCGTCTCGACCAGACCTGCGGCCATCACGGCGGCGACGAGCGTGGTGTGATCGGCCGAATTGACGGCGTTCTCGACGATGGTCTTGTCGGCGAACATCGGCGCGCCGCCCACCATCGGGTTGTCGGACATCGCGTGGCTTTCGGCAAAGGCAGTGCCGGCGGCGAGGATGAGGGCGGTCGCGAAAACGGATTTGACGAACATGACTGGCTTCCTTTGTCAGGTCAGACCGGGGCGTGAGTGCCGCGGTTCTGGCCAAGTCACGGGCGCGGTGCGCCCAGAGTTTCAGCCGCGCGATTTTTTTCTCTTCACGTCGCCGTGATGGGGATCTGTAAACCAAGGTTGACAGCCGCGGCGCGCCGTGGCGAGACTGCGGGCCAAAGCCACAGGAGCCGCCATGACCCACGCCCGCCTGCCCGGCCTCTCGGCCCCGGTTCTCGGCGGCGCCGCGCGCCCCGGTCTGTGCACCGATTGCGGTGTGTCGCGGATGGATGACGGGCAGGGCATGGGCCATGCCTGCGGGCGCGCCTGCCAGTTCATCCAGCCCGACTATCCCGCGCGCGAGCAGCAGGCGCATGGCCGCGTGGCCGCCCCCGCGCAAGGCGACGAGGCGTTCTTTGGCGTCACGCAGCAGATGCTGCGCGCGCGGCTCGCGCCCCCCGCCCCCGGCGCGCAATGGACCGGGATCACCACCGCGCTCGCCGCGCGCCTGCTCGAGACCGGGGCCGTGGATGCCGTGCTCACCGTCATGCCCGACCCCGCCGACCGCTGGAAACCGGTGCCGGTGATCGTCACCGACCCCGCAGACCTTGCCGCCTGCCGGGGGATGCGGATGGGCTTTGCGCCGGTCGTGGCGCTGCTGGAGCCTGCGCGGGCGGCCGGCCACCGGCGGCTCGCGGTGATCGGCATTCCCTGTCAGGTCCATGCGCTGCGGGTGCTCGAGGCCGAAATGGGGTTCGAGGCGATCCACGTGATCGGCACGCCCTGTTCCGACAACACGACGACCGAAAACTTCCATACCTTCCTGTCGCTGCTCGACCCCGCGCCGCAGACGATCAGCTATCTCGAGTTCCGCGCCGATTACCGGGTCGAATTGCGCTATGACGACGGGCGGCGGCCGCGCGTGGTGCCGTTCCTGCAACTGCCGATCTCGCGGCTGCCTGCGGATTTCTTTCCGATGACCTGCAAGACCTGCGTCGACTACACCAACCGGCTTGCCGATATCACGGTCGGCTATATGGGCGGCGACGGCGACCAATGGGTGATCGTGCGCAACGCGCGCGGCGCGCGGATGCTGGCGGCGCTCGACGGCGTGGTGACGCGGCCGCTGACCGACAAGGGCAAGCGCGAGGGCGCGGTGCGCGGCTTTCTCGCCAATACCGAGCGCGCGGCGGGGGGGATGCCGCTGCGCCGGATGCCCGACTGGCTGCGCCCGGTGGTGAGCTTTCTGCAACCGCGGATCGGGCCGCGTGGGCTCGAATTCGCGCGCGCGCGGGTCGAGATGAAGGCGGTCGAGACAATCCTGCACCTGCGCCGCGCCTTTCCCGCGCGCCTCAAGAACATGGTGCCGGGTCACGTCTGGCATGTGGCCGCACGCTATGGGCTTGTGCCGGGCACCGGCGAGACGCGCGACGAGGGCTAGGTGCGGGACGGCGGATCGCGCGACAGAGGGCGGCGTTCGACCGGGGCGGGCGCTCCTCCGGTTGAGGGTAGCACTTTATGGCAAAGTCCCATCCCCGGCCAATCGTTGCGCTGGCGGTGACAAAGCGCCCGACCATGGCACGGTCGGGCGCTGCCCGGGCCGCTGGCGCGGCTGTTCCGGGCAAGGCGCGACGTGCAACCCCCTTCAGAAATCCGTGGGCGCGCCGCCCTCGGCCTTGCGGCGCGCGACAAAGGTCTCGAGCGCCTCGCGCACCGCCACGTCCATCGGCGGCGGCTCAAAGCTCGCGATGATCTCCTTGAATACCCGGTGCGCGCGCTCGGAGGTCCAGACGCCGCCCGCCACCTCCCAGGCCTCGAAATTGCGCCAGTCCGACACGATCGGCTGGTAGAAGGCCTGCGTATAGCGGTCCTGCGTGTGCTGGATGCCAAAGTAATGCCCCGACGGCCCCACCTCGCGGATCGCATCGAGCGCGATGTCATCCGGGGTCACGGCCACCACCGCAGGCTCCATATACCGCTGGATCATCTGGACCAGCTCGCAATCCATGATGAACTTTTCCGGGCAGGCGATCAGCCCGCCTTCGAGCCAGCCGGCGGCGTGATAGACCATGTTGGTGCCCGATTGCACCGCCGACCACAGGCTGTTCGACGTCTCCCACATCGCCTGCCCGTCGGGGACATTGGCCGCACAGACGCCCGAGGCGCGCAGGGGCAGGCCGTAGAACCGCGCCATCTGGCCGGTCATCTGCGTCGCGCGCATGTATTCCGGCGTGCCAAAGGCCGGCGCGCCCGATTTCATGTCCACGTTCGAGGTAAAGGTGCCGATCACGCAGGGGCAGCCGGGGCGCACATACTGGAACAGCGCGATGGCCGACAGCGCCTCGGCAATCGACAGCGTCACCGCCCCCGCCATCGTCACCGGCGCCATCGCGCCGGCAAGCGTGAAGGGCGTCACGATCACCGCCTGCCCGCGGCGGATCATCCGCAGGCAGCCGTCGATCATCGGCACGTCATGTTTCAGCGGCGAGGTGGAGTTGATGTTGGTGTACATCCGCGGCGTGGCCTGGAACGCCTCTTCGCTCAGCCCGCCCGCGATGCGCACCATCTCCATCGCGTCCTCGACCCGCTCGACGCCCAGCGAATAGCAATGCGCCACCTTGTCGGTCAGCACCATCTTGTCAAACAGCACATCGAGGTGGCGCACCGAGGGGTGGATGTCCACGGGCTCTACCGGATAGCCGCCGGCAAAGTGGATACAGTTGAAATATTGCGTCAGCCGCAGCAGGTCCGCGCATTGCGCGCGCGTGCCCGAGACCTTCTTGCCCAGTTCGAGATCGTAATAGTTGGGCGGGCTCGAGACGTTGCCAAAGAGGATATGCTTGCCCCCGATCGGCAGGATGCGGTCGGGGTTGCGCGGGGTGATGGTGAATTGCGCCGGCGCATGGCGCAGCATTTCCATCACCCAGTCGCGGCCCATGCGCACATTGGTGCCATCGACCCGGCAGCCGGCGGCGCGAAACAGGTCCAGCGCCTCGGTGTTGAGGAACTCGATCCCGATCTCCTCGAGGATGCGCATCGCGCCGTCATGGATCGCGGCAACGCCCTCGGGCTCCAGTGGCTCGGTCGGACGGTCGGTGTTGACCGGGATCCGCCAGGGCATCTGCGCGATGGCCTCATGCCCGCGCCGGGTAGAGTTGCCCGCCCTGCCGCCGGAGCGCTTCTTGCGGGTGGGATCATCTGCCATGGCTGCCTCCGTCGGACCTGCGTCGGCCCTGCGACGGACCTGCGCCGACCTTGGCAAAGCGGACCCCGGACTGCCGGGTTGAATCCGACCAGTTCGGTCGCAATTCGTGCCTTTGCGTTAATTTGGCCTGTGGATATCAGGCCCGGCCATCCAGCCAGTCGGGCAGTTCCGCGATCGAGGCGAGCACGACATCGGCATCCGCCGCAAGGTCCGCATGACCTGCGATGCCGGTCAGGACCGCGACCGCCACCATCCCGGCGGCGCGGGCGGCATGCAGGTCGTGCAGGCTGTCGCCCACCATCGCACAATGCGCCGGGTCCACCGCGACCGCCTCGGCAAAGGCCACCAGTTGCCCCGGCGCAGGTTTGCCGCCATGGCCCGAATCGTAGCCAGCGATGAAATCGAACATCTCCTCGACCCCTGCCGCCGCGAGATGCGCGCGGGCGGGCGCCTCGGTGTCGTTGGTGGCGATGCCGAGGCGCAGGCCGCGGCCTCTGAGCTCTGCGAGTAGGGGGCGCAGCGGTGCGGCCTCGACCTGCGGCGCGGTGGCGGCGCGCGCATCCATCCGCGCCATCAGGGCGGATTTCGTCTCGCCCGGCAAATGGGCGAGGATCCGGTCGGCGACGAGGTCGGTGGTCGATGCGATCACGATCGAATCAGCGCGGAACACCCTGTTTTCAATATCATATCCGATGGCATCGGACAGCGCGCGAAGGCGGTCGGGGTCGCCGCGCGCCTCGTCCCGCAACAGCCCGAGGCTCCAGGCGCCCCACGTGGCCTGAAAGTCAAAGAGCGTGCCGTCCTTGTCGAAAACGATCGCCTTGATCGGTGCCTGCGCCGCCATCGGGCCCTCCTGCCGGTTGCCCCGCCGCTATGGCACAGACGTCAGGTCCATTCCACCCGTTCCGCCCCCGGCAGCGCATGCAGCGCGCGCAGCGGCTTGTCGTAGCTCAGTCCGACGTGATCGCAAAAGGCGATGATCCAGTCATCGCGTGACGTGATGTAGTCGAGCACCGCCGCCTGAAAGGCCGGGTCGGTGGCGCGGGCGCGCATGTCATCGGGGCTGGCCCCGCTGCTGCCCAGAAAGGCGGGGCCCAGATCATCGTGACCGGCCAGCCAGCCAAGGGCCTGAATGGCGATCGTCTCGGCGCGTTCAGGTGTCATTCACATTCCTTACGTGGGCGGAAACCGTTTCTTAACTATTCCAGACGATTCTGGTGGCGTGGATCGGGCTGACGCCCAAACAAGGATACCAGAATGTCTGGCCGCATCATGCTTGTCGATAGCATAGCAACCAACCGGATCGTGCTCGCCGCAAAATTGACGGCGGCGCATTATCAGGTCGAAAGCTGTGCCGATCCCGCCAGCGCGGCGGCCGCGCTTGCGGTCGCCTGCCCCGACCTGATCCTGATCGACATGACCGACCCCACCGGTGCGGCTGCGGACTTTTGCGCGGCGCTGCGCGCCAGCAAGGACACGGCGGCGTTGCCGGTCATCGCGACCGGGGTCTTTGCCGATGTGTCCGGCCGCCTCGCCGCGCTGCGTGCGGGCGCGGATGACGTGCTGGACAAGCCGGTGTCGGACGTGCTGCTGCTGGCGCGCGTGCGCAGCCTGCTGCGCCGGCGTGCCTCGGTCGCCGAACTCTATCTGCGTGACGATACCCACCGCGCGCTGGGCTTTGCCGACGCGGCACTGGGCTTTGCCGAAGCAGGGCCGGGTCTTGCCGAGGCGCAGGGTGAATTCGTCGCAGCGCCGCCTGTCGCGGATGGCGCGCGGCCTCTGACCAGGCCGCACCAGCCGGGCATGGAACGGGTCGTCGTGGTGACCCGCAGCGCGCAGCCGCGGCCCGCCGGGGTCGGCCCGGTGCTGGGCCAACTCTGCGCGCATCTGCCGGGCGGGTGCGTCGTCTCCGATGCCGAAGCCGTGCTCGCCGATACGGCCACCTCGGCCGATGTCTTTATCCTCGTCGGCGCGGACGACGGGGCCGGCGGGCCGGGCGGGGCTGGCGGGCCGGGCGGGGCTGGCGGGCCGGGCGGGGCCGGCGGGCCGGGCGGGGCCGGCGGGCTGGGCGTGCCGGTGGGGGCGCTGTTCCGGCTTGTGGCCGATCTGCGCAGCCGATCGGTGACGCGGCATTGTGACCTGCTTGTCCTGCTGCCGCAGGGCCAGTCCGAGATGGCGGCGATGGCGCTTGACCTCGGCGCCAGCGATGTGGTGACGGGGCCCGTGACCGCAGAGGAACTGGACATGCGCGTGCGGGCGCTGCTGCGGCAGAAATCGCGCGACGACCGGATGCGCGCCACCCTGCGCGAGGGGCTCGAGGCGGCCGTGACCGACAGTCTCACCGGCCTTTACAACCGCCGCTATGCCTTGCCGCATCTGGCGCGGATGGCCGACCGCGCCGCCGCGACCGGGCGCGACTTTGCGCTCATGGTGCTCGACATCGACCACTTCAAGCGGATCAACGACACCCATGGCCACGCGGCCGGCGACAGGGTGCTGGCCGAAGTGGCCCGCCGCCTGCAGGCCAACCTGCGCGGCATCGACCTTGTCGCGCGGATCGGCGGAGAGGAGTTTCTGGTGGCGATGCCCGACACCACCTTCGAGCAGGCGCGCGCCACGGCCGAACGGCTGCGCCGCGCCGTCAATGATGCGCCCTTTGCGGTGGCAGGGGCGCTGCCGGCTGCGCCTGACACGATCCGCCCGATGCCGCTGGGCAGCACGATGGGCAGCACGCTGGGCAGCACGATGGGCAGCACGATGGGCGGACCTGGCCGCCTCACCGTCTCGCTGTCGATCGGCGTCGCGCTCGGGTCGGGCGGCGAGGCGCAGGGTGCGGATATCCAGGCGCTGCTCGCGCGGGCCGATACCGCGCTTTATGCGGCCAAGACCGCGGGGCGCAACATGGTGACGATCAGCCAGACCGCCGCCTGAGGCGGGCCGCGCTCAGCGCCGGCCGCTGTCGTGCCCGAGGGCGCGCGCGAGGCCCGACTCGAGCCGGTCGGCAAAGGCCGCGCGCTGCTGCGGGGTCATCGCGGCGATCCGCGCGATCAGCGCCTGCTGCCCCGCGCCCATCATGCCCAGCGTCCGCGACCGCGCCGCGTCGAGCGGGGCCGCGACGGCCGCCGGGTCAAAGGGATCGGCCCGCAGCGCGGCCACCACCGCGCCCAGTTCGGCGCTGCGCAATTCGCGCGGGGGCCGGCGCAGATGTGCCCCGTCGCGCAACGCGCCCATGATCGCGCGGCGGTCGGCGTCTTCCAGCGCCTCGACCAGCGGGCCCAGCGACAGGTCGATGCCCCGCCCCGGCCTGCCCCCCATCTGGCCCGAGATCATCGCCCCGGCACCGATCCCGACGATCAGCAGGTTGAACGCCAGCGACGCGACCAGCAGGATCCGCAGCGATCTGCGCATCGGGGCCGCAGACGGTGTGGCGGTTTCATTGGCGGTCATTTCTCAGCCCTCCAGTCCGAACAGGTCATCCTCGGGGTAAAGCGTCACGCTCACGCTGTCGCCCCAAAGCTGCGCCACCACGCTGTCCAGCGCGGCGGGCGGCGCGATCCCGATCCAGAGCCCCGCCAGCGTCGCCGCAGAGAGCCCGCCCAGGGCCGGCCAGCCGCCCAGCGCCGCAATCAGGCCGCGCAGCCCGGTCAAAGCCGAAGTCCGCCGGGCCGCGCGCGGCGGATGGCGGGCGAGGTCTGCGGCCCGCGCATCGGCCAGAATGCGCGCCACCAGATCGGGCGCGGGGGGCGATTGCAGCGCGCGCGCCTCGGCCAGCAGCGCATCGAGCGCTTCCATGTCGAGGGCATCGTCATCTGTCTGGTGCCGGTCAGTCATCATCATACCCCAGTTCCGCCTTGCGCCCGGCCAGGATGGCCGCTAGCGCCCTTTTGCCCCGCGCGGTCAGGCTTTCCACCGCCTCGACGCCGATTTCCATGATCGCGGCAATCTCGGGGTTGCCCAAGCCCTCGAGATGGCGCAGCGCCACCGCCTGCGCCTGCCGCGCGGGCAATTGCGCAAGCGCCGCGGCCAGCGCCGCCATCCGCGCCTCGGTCTGCATCCGCGCCGCCGCAGATGGCGCGGGGTCGGGCGGCTCTGCCACCTGATCGAGCGCCAGATTGCCCCGCCGCCGCCGCAGCCTGTCGGTGGCGAGGTTCGCCACCACGCGGTAGAGCCAGGTTGTCACCCGCGCCTCGCCTTGCCGCCAGTCCGGCGCCACGCGCCACAGCCGCAGCAGCGCCTCCTGCGTCACGTCCTCGGCCTCGCTCCGGTCGGCGAGCATCCGCGCCGCCTGCGCCAGCGCACGGGGCGCCAGCCGGTCGGTCAGCAGCCGCGCCGCCGTCATGTCACCCTGCGCATAGGCCAGCAGCAGCGCCCCGTCCGGGTCAAAACCCGCGGACTGTTCCCGTCGGCCTGCTGCGGTATCGCGGTCATAAGGCGGCGCGCTGAGTGTCATCATTCCTGTGCTAGCCCCGTCGGCCGCAGCCGGCAACAGCACCGAGGGTGCGGGCGGCCCGGAACCGGGCGACCCGCAGCGTGTTCAGTTGCCGCCAAAGCCAAAGAACCCGGACCAGCCGCCATGCTCACCGCCGTGCTGGCCACGCCCGCCACGCCCGCCACGCTCACCGCGGCCGCGCTGCTGGCCCATGCCGGCCTGTGCCGCTTCGAACTCGGCCGCGCTGATCTGGCCGTCGTCATCGCTGTCGAAACGGTCGATCATCATCGCGGCACGCAGCGCGCGTGTCTCCATCTCTTCGGGTTGCAGCAGCCCGTCGCCGTTGGTGTCGAGCCGCTCGATCATCTGCGCCACCTGCGTGGCCATCATCGCGGCGCGCTGCGCCTCCATCGCGGCGATCATCTCATCCGCCGAAAGGGCCCCGTCGCCATCCGCATCGGCGGCGGCAAAGCGCGCCGCACCCTGACCGGAAATCTCATCGGCAGAGATCTGACCATCGCCATCGCTGTCGAGCGCGGCGAAATCCATCTGGCCGCCCATCATGCCGCCCATCTGGCCGCCCATCGGCCCCATCCCCATACGGCCCATTCCCATGTCATCGGCCTGCGCGGCAGAGACGGAAAAGCCGGCCATGATCGCCGCCACCAGAAGTGTCGTTTTCATCTGTCATGTCCTTTGTGTTGTCACATCGTCCTCCCCGCCACCGGTTCCGGGCGGGGTCCTCAGATGAACGCCGCAGGTCAGGCTTTCCGTCGCGCGGTGGCGCTTTTTGGCGACAAGAGCGCATTTTCCGCGCGACATCGCGCCGCAACGGGGCCTTGGTGCTTTCGCGCCGGCGATAAAAGGGGCATGAGCATGGCATCAGCCGGAGACGTCGAATGACCCAAGCGCAAACCGCCCGCCCTCCCCTGCCCGCGACAGAGGACGACCGCCCGATGAAGCAGGCGATCTGGCGCGGCTTTCGCAGGCGGTGCCCGAACTGCGGAAAGGGGCACTTGTTCACCGGCTATCTGAAGGTGGCGGACGTCTGCCCCGCCTGCCACGAGGACCTGCACCATCACCGCGCCGACGACGGGCCGGCCTATCTGACGATCCTGATCGTGGGGCACCTGATGGCGCCGCTGCTGCTGCTGGTCTATCAGGCCTATCGTCCCGCGCCGATCGTGACGATCGCGATCTTTGTCACCGGCACCGTGGCGCTGTCGCTGCTGTTGCTGCCCCGGCTCAAGGGGGTGATCGTCGCGATCCAGTGGTCGCGGCGGATGCATGGCTTCGGCAAGGGTGACTGAGGCGCAGGTCCGCGACGCCGCCACGCTGATCGTGCTGCGGCAGCGGGCCGAGGGGCCGGCGGTGCTGATGGGGCAGCGCGGCGCCGGGGCGGCCTTCATGCCCGGCAAGTTCGTCTTTCCCGGCGGCGCGGTCGATCCCTCCGATGCGGCGGTGCCTTTGGCCGCCCCCCTGCCCGCCCCCTGCGCAGCGCGTCTGGCCGAGGCGAGCGGCCAGCCGGCCGCCGCGCTGGCGGCCACGGCGATCCGCGAACTGTGGGAGGAGACGGGCCAGATCCTCGGCCGCCCCGGGCCCTGGGCCGCGCCGCCCCCGCCCGATTGGGCAGGCTTTGCCGCGACTGGCCATCTGCCCGATCCCACCGGCCTGCGCTTCATCTTCCGGGCGGTGACGCCGCCTGGCCGCACCCGGCGCTTTGACGCGCGGTTCTTTCTGGTCGATGCGGCGCGGCTGGCTTCGGACCCCGACGATTTCACCGCGGCGAGTGACGAGCTCGGCGCCTTGCAATGGGTGCAGCTTGACGCTGCGCGGCGGTTCGACCTGCCCTTCATCACGCAGGTGGTGCTGGGCGAGGTGATGGCGCGGGTCGATGACCCGGCCCCGCCTGCCACGGTGCCGTTCTTTCGCAACAACGACGAGGCGCATCTGGTCGCGCGCCTCGGCGGTCAGAGCCCGCTGGGGCGCGACTGACCCGGCCGCATGAGCGGATGCGGCACAGGGTCCTTGGCGCGCCACAGATGGGCGCGGAACACCTCTCCGTAGGATCCATAGCGATAGCCCGCGTTGCGCCCGAGGTAATGCGCCCGGTTCGCGCGGTAGAGCGCAGGCAGCCGATACCAGGCTACCTGCGGATGCATATGGTGGACCACATGGAAATTGTTGTTGAGAAACAGCAGGGACAGCGGCCCGCGATCCTCGATCACCACAGTGCGGGCGCGGGCCTTTTCATGCGCGCGGTGTTCGAGAAAGGTGCGGATGCGCAAGAGGCCCAGCGCCAGCCAGACCGCCACGGCATAGCCCCACAGGGGCATCGGCGACAGCGCGACAATCGCCAGCACCACCGCCAGCGCCGGCAGATGCGAGACCCAGGCCGCCTGCGCCGCCCTGTCACCCGCGCGGATGGCGCGCAGGTCGGCGGCGAGGAACATCACCGTGCCGATCACCGGCCCGAGCAGGATGCGCCCCGCCAGCGCGTTGTTCATCCGCAGCAGGATCTGCGCCGCACGCGGCAGCGTGGCCCAGACCACCGGGTCGAGGTAATTGCTCTCCGGGTCGTCATAGGGGTCGGTCAGGTGTTCGTCATGGTGATGCAACAGATGCTGGTCACGGAACCGGCCATAGGGGATGCAGAGCGCCAGCGGCAGCGCGACCAGCGCCGTGTTGCATCGCTGGTCGCGGAACGGATGGCCGTGGATCACCTCATGGGTGAGCGAGGAATGCTGCGCGATGGCCACCGCGGCGACCGGGACGGCAAGCAGCATCCCGGCAAACGGCGCCGCGCCGGGCTGCCACAGGGGCAGCACGAAAACCGCCAGCGCCCAAAGCGCATAGGCCACCACCGCCACCACCAGGGTCGGCCATTCGACCCCGCCTGCCTGCCTGTCCGAACCGATCCCCACCGGCCCTCTCCCACATTCACAAAACCGTCATAGGCCAGTAGCACCGCCCGGCATCCGTGGGGGATTGCGTATCTGCGCAATCTGTAGTCAACTTTGGTGACTTTGCAAAACATCGCGGTGCAAAATGGACAAACGTGACCGGGCCCTGCTGTTCCGCGAAAGGCTGGTCGCGGCGATGATGCTCACCGGCCGGAACCAGGCGGCCCTGGCGCGTCAGGTCGGCGTTGACCGCTCGACCCTGTCGCAGATCATCGCGCCGGGCAGCACCCGCCTGCCCAATGCGCAGCTTGTGGCGGAATGTGCCACAGCTCTGGGGGTGTCATCGGACTGGCTGCTGGGCCTGTCGGACCGGCCCGAGCGGGGTGCCGACCTGATCGCCGCCGCGATGACCATGACCGAGGCGCCGCGCGCGCTGGTGGACGAGCGCATCTTTGCCTGGCACCAGGAGGCGGCGGGCTACAAGATCCGCCATGTGCCGGCGGCCCTGCCCGACATGCTCAAGACGCCCGAGATGCTCTTCTGGGAATACGAGCCGTCACTGGGGCGCACCACCGCGCAGGCGATCGGTGCGTCGCAGGACCGGCTCGACTGGATGCGCGGCGCGCGGTCGGACTATGAAATCGCCGTGCCGCTGCATGAATTGCAATGCTTTGCCCGCGCGCAGGGCTATTACGCCGGCCTGTCGCCCGCGCTGCGGCTGGCGCAGATCGACCATCTGGCAGCATTGCACGACCAGCTTTATCCGACGCTGCGGCTGTTCCTGTTCGATGCGCACAGGCTGTTTTCGGCGCCGATCACGGTCTTTGGGCCGCTGCTCGCGGTGATCTATCTGGGCCACAACTACCTTGCCTATCGCGACACCGAACGGGTGCAGGCGATCAGCCGCCATTTCGACCTGCTGGTGCGCGAGGCCGATATCGCGGCGCGCGACCTGCCCGTGCAACTGGCGCTGCTGCGGACCGAGATCACCGGCGAGGGCGGCCTTATTGCGCCACCGTCTCGAGCCGGGACAGATCGTAGCCGTTGAAATCGAGGATCTCGCGCGCCGCAGCCAGCCGGTCGGCGGGGATCTGCGGGTCGCGGTTGAGGATCCAGCCCGAGCGGCCGTTGGGCGCGCCTACCACGGCGGTGCGGTAGCCTTCGTCCACCCAGAGCACCCAGTAGTCGCCCGCGACAAAGGGGACCGAGGGGAAACGCACCTTGAGCCGCCCCGGCCCCACGATCTCGGCCGCGCCGTCGATCACGCTGCGCACCGATCCGTCGGGGTTGCGGCAGGTGTTGCGCACCGAGATCTGGCCATCCTCGCGCTGGCCATATGCGGCGGTCACGCCGACGCAGCCCGCCTCGAAGGGCACCGGAAAGCGGGCAACCTCGTACCACAGGCCCAGATAGCGCGCGGGCTCGAACAGCGCCTTTGACGCGATCGGCACCGATTGGTCGCGGTAGGACGGGAACAGCGCCGGCGCGCCGTCGGACCCCACGCCGCAGGAGGCCAGCAGCAGCATCAGCGTCGCCGCGAGTGTCGGGTTCAGTCCGCGCATGGTGTGGCCTCCGCTTTTGGGGTCAGTATGGCATCGGATGGGCGCGGTGGGTGGCCGAGATTTCGGCCAGCACCTCGGGGTCAAGCACCGTGTCGCGCCCGGCGAGGATATGGGCCAGCTGGTCCGCCGTCGTCGCCCCGAAGATCGGGCAATTGGCAAAGGGCCGGGTGGTCTGCCAGGCCATCGCCATATGCACCGGGTCGATCCCATGGCGCGCCGCGACATCCAGATAGGCCGCCACCGCGCCCAACACCCGCGGCGAGAGGCGCCCGCCCATCTGCGGGTTGAGCGACATGCGCGAGGCCGGCGGCACGGCGCCGTCCTGATACTTGCCGGTCAGGAACCCCGCGCCAAGCGGCGAGAAAGCCAGCAGCGTCACGTCCTCGTTGACCGCCATCTCGGCCATGTCGGTATCGTAAAGACGGCAGAGGAGCGAATATTCGTTCTGCACGCTCGCCACGCGCGGCCCGCCCATGGCGGCGGCGCGGTCGATCCAGCGGGTGGTGCCCCAGCAGCTTTCGTTGCTCAGGCCAAAGGCGCGGATCTTGCCCTCGGCCACCAGATCGGCCAGCGCGCCGAGGCAGTCGTCCATATGCGCGAGCGTGGCCGTGCGGTCCTGGCCAGAGGGGTCATAGTCCCAGTTCTGGCGGAACATGTAGCTGCCGCGCGTGGGCCAGTGGAGCTGGTAGAGGTCGATCACATCGGTCTGCAGGCGGGCGAGCGAGGCATCCACGGCCGCGCGGATGATGGCGCTGTCATAGCTGGTGGCGCGCGCCACGTTGCCGGGGCCGGCGACCTTGGTCGCGATCACCACATCGCCGCGCCGCCCGGTCCGCGCGATCCAGCGGCCGATGATCTCTTCGGACCGGCCGACGGTTTCGGCGCGCACCGGGTTGACCGGATACATCTCGGCCGTGTCGATGAAGTCGATACCCGCGTCGAGCGCCATGTCGATCTGTCGATGCGCGTCATCCTCGGGTGTCTGGTTGCCATAGGTCATGGTGCCCAGGCACCAGAGGCTGACCGCGATGTCCGTTCGCCCCAATGTGATGCGCTGCATGGGGGGATCCTTTTGCTGTTTCGTTTGGCGCGCACCCTAGGGCGTCCTGTGGTCAGGGCAACCCCCTGCCGGCACGGCCTGCGCCTTTGGCGGGGGCAGGATGCCTTCGGCGAGGATATTTGTGGCCAAAAGATGCAAAGGGGCGGTCTGCATGATGCAGGTCAAGGCAGCGGTCGCGGGTTGCGGCAGGATGCCATCCGTATCCACCGGCCAAGGGAGCGCGGCCATGCGGTTCGATTTTGCGGGAAGGACGGCGATCGTGACCGGGGCGGCCTCGGGCATCGGCCTCGGGCATCGGCCTCGGGCATCGGCCTC
>JAACUH010000047.1 GCA_009993005.1 Rhodobacterales bacterium | reverse complement strand
CCTTGCCGCGCCCGGCCTCAGGGCTTAGATCCTCCATCAAAGACGAGGATACCCATGGCCGACGCACCGCCCATCGCCGCCGAACAGGAGCGCGCGAAATCCAAACGCATCGGGGCGCTGGCCGCACTCTGGCCGTTCCTGCGGCCCTACCGCCGGATGCTGGCGGCGGCCACTGCCGCGCTGACCGCCACGGCCATCGTCTCGCTGATCCTGCCGCTGGCCGCGCGCCGCGTGGTGGACAATTTCGAAACCGCCGACAGCCTGCTGCTGGACCGCTATTTCCTCTCCGCGCTGGGCATCGCGGGCCTGCTCGCCGCCGGGTCGGCGCTGCGCTACTACCTCGTGACACGGCTGGGCGAACGGGTCGTGGCCGATATCCGCAAGGCGGTGTTCGACCGCATGATCGGGATGAGCCCGGCCTTCTACGAAAAGATCATGACCGGCGAGGTGCTGTCGCGCATCACCACCGATACCACGCTGGTGCTCTCGGTGATCGGGTCCTCGGTGTCGATCGCGCTGCGCAACCTGCTCACGCTGGTGGGCGGTCTGGTGCTGCTGCTCATCACCTCGGCCAAGCTCACCGGCCTGGTGCTGCTGATCGTGCCGGCGGTGATCGTGCCCATCGTGGTGCTCGGCCGCCGCCTGCGCCGGCTCAGCCGCGAGAACCAGGACTGGATCGCCTCTTCCTCCGGCTCCGCCTCCGAGGCGCTGCTGGCGGCGCAGACCGTGCAGGCCTTCAGCCACGAAGGGCCGAGCCGCGCCCGCTTTGCCACGGTCACGGAAAAGAGCTTCGACAGCGCGCGCAACCGCATCGGGGTGCGCGCGGCGATGACGGCGATCGTGATCTTCCTGATCTTCTCGGGCGTGGTGGGCGTGCTCTGGATCGGCGCCCATGACGTGCGTGCCGGGACGATGAGCGTGGGCGAACTGGTGCAATTCGTCATCTACGCGGTGATCGTGGCGGGCGGCGTCGGCGCGCTGACCGAGGTCTGGGGCGAATTGCAGCGCGCCGCCGGCGCGACCGAACGCCTGGTCGAACTGCTCGGCGCGCAGGACAGCGTCGATGATCCGGCGCATCCGGTGGCCCCGCCCGACCTTGCGGCCGGCGACATCACCTTTGAGGATGTGGTGTTCCGCTACCCGTCGCGTCCCGGCGTCTCGGCACTCGACGGGGTGAGCTTCACCGTGCGCCCCGGCGAAACCGTGGCCCTTGTCGGACCCTCGGGCGCAGGCAAGACCACGATCATCCAGCTTCTGCTGCGCTTTTACGACCCGCAGGAGGGCACGATCCGGCTTGGCGGCACCGACCTGCGCGCGATGGCGCGCGGCGCCTTTCGCGCCCGGATCGCGGTGGTGCCCCAGGATCCGGTGATCTTTGCCGATACCGCGCGCGAGAACATCCGTTTCGGCCGCCCCGCCGCCACCGATGCCGAGGTCGAGGCCGCCGCCCGCGCCGCCGCCGCGCATGACTTCCTGATGGCGCTGCCCGAAGGCTATGACAGCTACGTCGGCGAACGCGGCGTGATGCTCTCGGGCGGGCAGCGCCAGCGCATCGCCATCGCCCGCGCGATCCTGCGCGACGCGCCGGTGCTGCTGCTCGACGAGGCGACCAGCGCGCTCGACGCCGAAAGCGAACGCGCCGTGCAGGATGCGGTCGAACGGCTGTCGGCGGGGCGCACCACGCTGATCGTCGCCCACCGGCTGGCGACCGTGAAACAGGCCGACCGCATCCTGGTGTTCGAGGCCGGCCGCATCGTGGCGCAGGGGACCCATGACGAGCTTGTGGCGCAGGGTGGCCTCTACGCCCGCCTGGCCCGCCTGCAATTCACCGAAGGCGTCGCGGCAGAATGACCCTGCCCATCTTTTGGCCCCAAATATCCCGGGGAGTTTGAGGGGCAGAGCCCCTCATCGCCACCTCCATCCCGCGGCGGCGCCCGACCTTTGCACTTGCCAAACCGGCCGTTTCGCTGCGTCATGCTTGAACCGGCGGCGCGCGCTTTGCATCGTGGCGGGACAAGACAATCAACCCGCCGGGGGACAAGGGGCGGGACTTCAGACCGGGAGAGGAGACCGCGATGACCTATGCGACTGTCGCTGACCGCGATGCGATCGAGAACGAACAGCCCTGGGCCGCGCGCGACATGCCGGTCACCACCTATGCCATGCTGACGCGCACCGCGACGGCCCATGGTGCGCGCGATGCGATCAGCTACCAGCTCCTCTCCGACCCCGCGTCGAAAAAGGAGACCTTCACCTGGACGCAATTGCACGCAAAGGTCTGCCAGACCGCCAACCTGATGCGCAGCCTCGGCGTGGGCGAGGGGGATGTGGTGGCGTATCTCTTGCCCAATTGCAACGAAACCGTGCTCACCTACCTCGGCGGCCAGATCGCGGGGATCGTGAACCCGATCAACCCGCTGCTGGATGCCGAACAGATCGGCGCGATCCTGCGCGAGACCGGGGCCAAGGTGCTCGTCACCCTGCGCGCCTTTCCCAAGACCGATGTCGCGCAGAAGGCGGCAAAGGCGGTGGCGCTCGCGCCCAATGTCAAGACCGTGCTCGAGGTCGATCTGCTGCGCTATCTGGGCGGCATCAAACGCTTCATCGTGCCGCTGGTGCGGCCCAAGAACCCCGTCACGCATCAGGCCCGCGTGCTCGATTTCAACGCCGAAATCGCGAAACAGCCCACCAGGCTCGCCTTTGCCGACAGCACGGGCGACCGGGTGGCGGCCTATTTCCACACCGGCGGCACCACCGGCATGCCCAAGGTCGCGCAGCACCGCTATTCGGGCATCATCTACAACGGCTGGCTCGGCCAGCGGCTGTTGTTCACGCAAGAGGATGTGCTGATCTGCCCGCTGCCGATGTTCCACGTCTTTGCCGCCATCGTGGTGATGGGCGCGTCGATCACCTCGGGCGCGCATGTGGTGTTCCCCACCCCGCAAGGCTACCGCGGCGAGGGGGTGATGGACAATTTCTGGAAGCTCGTCGCGCGCTACAAGGTCACCTTCATGATCACCGTGCCCACCGCCATGTCGGCGCTGATGCAGCGGCCCGTCAATGCCGATATCTCGACGCTCAAGATCGCCTTTTGCGGCTCCGCGCCGCTGCCGGTCGAGCTTTACAAACGTTTCGAGGCGGCGGCGGGTGTCACCATCTGCGAAGGCTACGGGCTGACCGAGGCGACCTGCCTGGTGTCGATCAACCCGCCCGACGGCGAAAAGAAGATCGGCTCGATCGGTATCCCCTTTCCCTATAGCCATGTGCGCATCATCGACGTGGCGACGGGGATGGATTGCGAGACCGACCGCGTGGGCGAGATCTGCGTGGCCTCGCCCGGCGTCTTTGGCGGCCAGACCTATACCGAGACCGCCAAGAACAAGGACCTGTTCTACCACTGGCCCGAGGATGACGCCTGGTATCTGCGCACCGGCGATCTGGGCCGGCTCGACGGCGACGGCTACCTGTGGATCACCGGGCGTGCCAAGGACATCATCATCCGGGGCGGCCACAACATCGACCCGGCCGAGATCGAGGAGGCGCTGGCGGGCCATCCGGCCATCGCCTTTGCCGGCGCCATCGGCCAGCCCGACGCCCATGCGGGCGAGGTGCCCTGCGCCTATGTGGAGCTGGTGGACGGGGCCAGCGTGACCGAGGCGGAGCTGATGGAATATGCCACGGCCCATGTCAAGGAACGCGCGGCGCATCCCAAGCATATCGAGATCCTGCCCGAACTGCCCAAGACGGCGGTCGGCAAGATCTTCAAGCCCGACCTGCGCAAGCGGGCGATCACACGGGTGTTCAACGCGGCGCTGGCCAATGCCGATGTCGCGGCCGAGGTGGCAGAGGTGGTCGAGGACAAGAAGCGCGGCCTCGTGGCGCGGCTGGTGCGGACCGGGACCGTCAGCGACGAGGATATCGTCAAGGCCCTGGGCGCCTATACGATGCCCTGGGACTGGGCGGCCTAGCGCGGTGTCCGCCGCGCCGGCCGTGGCGCGGGGTGGCGGGTGCGGATGCCTCCGGCGGGAGTATTTCCGGCACAAAGAAGCCGGGGGCCGTCAGAGAGACCACAGCAACGCGGCGGTTGGCTGACGCGGTCGGGACTGCGCGGCAGGAACACGAGAGGCAGGATCATGACACGTCGCCCGATGACTGTTTCCGCGCTCGACGCTTTGGGGCGCGTGCGGCTGTCGCGATCGTTTTTCCTGCGCGAGTTCCTCTACAGCGAAGTCGCCGCTCTGCACGGCATCCCCAATATTCCCGATGATCCCGACCTTGCGGTCATGGTGGGGCGGCGGCTGTGTGAGGATCTGCTCGAGCCGTTGCAGGCGACCTTCGGCAAGGTGGTGGTGCGCTCGGCCTACCGGTCCTGCGCCGTCAACGGGTTCTGCAATGACCAGCAGCGGGCGGGCAAGGCGGGGTATAGCTGCGCGAGCAATGAGGCGAGTTATGCGGGGCATATCCGGGACCGGCGCGATGCACAGGGGTTTGCGGGTGCCACCGCCTGTATCGTGATCCCCTGGTTTGCCGACCGGTTCGCGGCGGGCGCAGACTGGCGGGCGCAGACTGGCGGGCGCAGACTGGCGGGCGCAGACTGGCGGGCGCAGACTGGCGGGCGCAGACTGGCGGGCGCTGGCCTGGTGGGTGCATGATCATCTGCCCTATTCCGAGATGTATTTCTTTCCAAAGCGCGCGGCCTTCAACCTCACCTGGCACGAGCGGCCAAAGCGGCGCATCGACAGCTATGTCGCGCCGCGCGGTTGTCTGACGCGGCCGGGGATGGAGCACCATGCAGGCCGCCATGACGCGTGGTATGCGGGGTTTCCGGCACTGGCGGGGGTGGCCGGGGCCTAGCGCCCCCGCCGCGCCTTGCCGCCGCGCATGCCGCCGCGCCCGCCGGTGGAACGGCCCGAGGCGGTGCGGGCGTCCTCGACCGCCTTTTCCACCGCCTGTTGCCGCGCGAGCGGGTCGTCGGCGATGGTCAGTTCGACCGTTTCGAGCCGGCGCACCTCGTCGCGCAGGCGCGCGGCCTCTTCGAATTCCAGGTTCTCGGCCGCCTTGCGCATGTCGGTGCGCAGCCCGTCGAGCACCGCCTTGAGGTTGGCGCCCGCGAGCGGTTTGTCCACTTTGGCGGTGACACGCGCCATGTCCACGTCGCCCTTGTAGAGGCCGGCGAGGATATCCTCGACGTTCTTCTTGACCGTGGTCGGCGTGATGCCGTGTTTTTCGTTATAGGCCAGTTGCTTGACCCGGCGGCGTTCGGTTTCGCGCATCGCGCGCTCCATGCTGCCGGTGATGCGGTCGGCATACATGATGACGCGGCCCTCGGCATTGCGCGCGGCGCGGCCGATGGTCTGCACCAGCGAGGTCTCGGAGCGCAGGAAGCCTTCCTTGTCGGCATCGAGGATCGCCACCAGCCCGCATTCGGGGATGTCGAGGCCTTCGCGCAGCAGGTTGATGCCGATCAGCACGTCAAAGGCGCCCAGCCGCAGGTCGCGCAGGATCTCGATCCGTTCGATCGTGTCGATGTCGGAATGCATGTAGCGCACGCGGATGCCCTGTTCGTGCATGTATTCGGTCAGATCCTCGGACATGCGTTTGGTCAGCGTCGTCACCAGCGTGCGGTAGCCGGCGAGCGCGACCTTGCGCACCTCGTCGAGCAGGTCATCGACCTGCATCGCGACGGGCCGGATCTCGATCTGCGGGTCGATCAGGCCGGTGGGGCGGATCACCTGTTCGGTGAACACGCCGCCGGCCTGCTCAAGCTCCCATGCCGCGGGGGTGGCGCTCACGAACACCGATTGCGGGCGCATCGCGTCCCATTCCTCGAACTTCAGCGGGCGGTTGTCCATGCAGGAGGGCAGGCGGAAGCCGTGTTCCGCGAGCGTGAACTTGCGCCGGTAGTCGCCGCGATACATGCCGCCGATCTGCGGCACCGAGACGTGGCTTTCGTCGGCAAAGACGATGGCATTGTCGGGGATGAACTCGAACAGCGTGGGGGGCGGCTCGCCCGGTGCGCGGCCGGTGAGGTAGCGCGAATAGTTCTCGATCCCGTTGCACACGCCGGTCGCCTCGAGCATCTCGAGGTCAAAGGACGTGCGCTGTTCGAGCCGCTGCGCCTCGAGCAGCTTGCCGTCGGCGACAAGCTGGTCAAGCCGCATCCGCAGCTCTTTCTTGATGCCCTGCACCGCCTGTTTCATGGTCGGGCCGGGGGTGACGTAGTGGGAATTGGCGTAGATGCGGATCTTGTCGAAGGTGTCGGTCTTTTGCCCGGTGAGCGGGTCGAACTCGATGATCGCCTCGAGCTCTTCACCAAAGAACGACAGCCGCCAGGCGCGGTCTTCGAGGTGGGCGGGGAACACCTCGAGGCTGTCGCCACGCACGCGGAAGGTGCCGCGCTGAAACGCCTGGTCGTTGCGTTTGTAGGCCTGCGCGATCAGGTCGGCGATGACCTTGCGCTGGTCGTAGCGCTGGCCCTTGACCAGATCCTGCGTCATCGCGCCGTAGGTTTCCACCGACCCGATGCCGTAGATGCAGGACACCGAGGCCACGATGATGACATCGTCACGCTCGAGCAGCGCGCGGGTGGCCGAATGGCGCATCCGGTCGATCTGTTCGTTGATCTGGCTTTCCTTCTCGATAAAGGTGTCGGACCGCGGCACATAGGCTTCGGGCTGGTAGTAGTCGTAGTAGCTGACGAAATATTCGACGGCATTCTCGGGAAAGAACCCCTTGAATTCGCCGTAGAGCTGCGCCGCCAGCGTCTTGTTGGGCGCGAGGATGATGGCGGGGCGCTGGGTTTCCTCGATGATGCGGGCCATGGTAAAGGTCTTGCCGGTGCCGGTCGCGCCCAGAAGCACCTGGTTGCGCTCGCCCGCCTTCACGCCTTCGGACAGTTCGGCAATCGCCATGGGCTGGTCGCCCGCCGCCTGAAACTCGGTATGCAGCACGAACCTCTTGCCGCCTTCGAGCTTTTCACGCGCGCGCACCTCGGCACCGGGGCGGGGCGCGAGGGCGGGCGTCGGGCTGGTGGTGGTGTCGGACATGGCGATTCCCCCTGCGTCTGCCCTACAGATGATCCCTTTTTGTTCGCGATCAAGAGCAAAAGCCGCAAGGCGCGGGGTCAGGGCGGGGCGCGCCTGTCCGGGCCGGTGGGGATGGCGCCGTCCCACAGTTGGCGGTTGCGCCGGAGCAGGAGGATGCGGAGGACGAACGGCGTCTGCAACATCGCGGCGCGCCCGGCCGTCCAGCCCGGCCGTCCAGCCCGGCCGTCCAGCCCGGCCGTGGCCCGCGCAATCGTGGCCCGCGCAATCGTGGCCCGCGCGTCCTCGTCCCCGGCCGGGCCGCGGCGGGCCATCACCGCCACCCGGTCCCGCAAGACGATGGCAAGGACGACCCCGATCGTGTCGCCTTCCGCGCGCTGGTGCGGCAGCGCGCTCTCTTCGATCATGCGGGCCATGGGTGCGGGGGCCGCCTCAGGGTGCATGTGCAGGACGACGGCCGCGCAGCATTTTTCAATGGATGGCTTTTCCGCCCTTGCCGGTTGCGGTGCCATCGGCGATAATTCGGACGACCGAAAAGGAGCCTCCATGCGCGCGCGTATCTACCAGCCGGCCCGCACTGCGACGCAGTCGGGCGCCGCCAAGACAAAGCACTGGGTGCTCGAATTTGCCCCCGCGCAGGCGCGCGATGTCGATCCGCTGATGGGCTGGACCTCGTCCGGCGACACGCAGTCCCAGGTGCGCCTGCGGTTTGACAGCCGCGAGGATGCCGAGGATTATGCCGCGCGTCACGGGATCGACGCCGTGGTGCAGGAGCCCAAGGCGCGCAAGCCCAATCTGCGCGCCGGCGGCTATGGCGAGAACTTTGCCACCGGCCGGCGCGGCGCCTGGACGCACTAAAGGCTGGCGGATCGCGCGGGTCTTTTGTATCCCTGCGGCGCGACGGTCCCGTAGCTCAACCGGATAGAGCACCTGACTTCTAATCAGGATGTTGGGGGTTCGAGTCCTCCCGGGATCGCCATTTTCCTGCCGCGTGGCGGTCAGATACGCTCGAAATAGTCCGGATGTTCGGCCTGCACGGCTCCGAGGTCGAGCAGCACCTGCCGCAGATGCTTGCGCAGGGCCGCGGTCGCGGCGGCCTCATCGCCGGCGGCGAGGCCTGCGGCGATGCTCGCGTGATCGTCGAGAAGGCTCTGCATCTTGGGCCGGTCGCGCAGGGTCATGTAGCGGATCCGGTCGAGCTGCGCCTTGACCGTCTCGAGGTCGCGCCACATCGACACGAGCCCGCCGATCTCGCCCAGGCGGCGGTGAAAACGTTCGTCCGAGGCATAGAACCCCTCGGTGTCGTCATGCTCCAGAAAGGTGCGCTGCAACGAAAGCTCCTTGGACAGGCTGTCGTGGTCGGCGGGCGTGGCCACGGCCAGCGCGCGGCGCAGCATCTCGACCTCCACCGCCTCGCGGATCATCTGCGCGTCGCGCAGATGGGCCAGCGAGATGCGCGTGACCACCGATCCGCGCTGCGCATAGGTGCGGATCAGCCCGACGCTGGCAAGCCGCAGCAGCGCCTCGCGCACAGGCTGGCGGCTCACACCCAGCCAGGTGCAGAGTGTCTTTTCCGACAGGCTGGTGTCAGGGCGGATCTGGCTGCGGATGATGCTGTCGCGCAGGAAGTCGTAGATCTGGACCGAGGCCAGCGCGCCGCTTGACAAGGCGACGGGAGAGAGCCGGTCAAAGGTATCATTGGCGGTGATCTGCATGGTGGCGGGTCCTTGGCTGGCTCAGGTCAGGTGGTGGCGCAGAAAGGCGGTCGCGGCTGTGCGCATCGCCGGGGTTTCCACGTGCCCGCTGTCCGGGTCGATGACCCAGACGGGGGGCGGCGCGGCGGCGGCGGCATAGGCGGCGTCCATGTCGCGACGCGCGGTGGCGACGCAATCGGCGGGCGTTCCGGGGTCGGCCAGCCCGAGACAGACCATCTGGGCGCGCGGCGCGGCCAGCCCCGCCAGCGCCCCGGTCGTCGTGAGGCGGAGCAGGCCCGGCACGGTCATGTAGGCGCCATGGACGTCATTCGCGCCGCGCGCAATCAGCCCCGCCATATCGGCAAAGGCGCACATCTGCACCGTTGCGCGCAGGCGGGTGTCGAGCGCGGCCAGCCACCAGGCCAGCGTCCCGCCCATCGACAGCCCCAGCGCGCCGATCCGGTCGGGGTCGATGTCCGGCTGGCTGGCGAGAAAGTCGATCCCGGCGATCTGTTCGGCCAGCATCTGCCCAAAGAGGGTCTCACCCCGCCAGAGCAGGGCCTTGGAAAGGGCCGCCTCGCCCGGATGTGCCCGGTCGCCAAAGCACGGCATCTCGAGGCAGAGCGCGGCGAGGCCCAGCGCGGCCAGAGCCGGCGCCCAGGCCGATTGCAGGGCAGGGCGGGAAGAGAGGAACTCGGCGCGTCCGATGTCGTAGCGATTGCCATGGGCATGGCAGTAGAGCACCGCGCCGACGCGCTGGCCGCTCTCACGCGGGTGCAGGAACCAGGCGGCGACGCTTTCGCCCCCGGGGCGGCCAAACCGCAGGTCGTCGCACCACATCCCACCCAGCGCCACACGCCCGACGCGCAGCGGCGGGCCAAAGCCGCGCAGACCCACCCCGGTCCTGAACCCTGTCCCGACCCCAGTCCCGCCCCCAGTCCCGCCCCCAGTCCCGCCCCCAGTCCCGCCCCCAGTCCCGACCCCAGTCCCGAACCCGGTCCCGAACCCGGTCCCGAGCAGCGCGCGGATCGCGGCGGGGTCGGGTGGGGCGGTGTGGTCAGGCATATTTCTGTCAGGCATGTCTCTGTCAGGCATTGCGCTGTCCCGCATAGCCGATTCGCACCGCGCTTTTCGCCCGGGCAAGGACAACCGCGCCGACTTGCCGCCATGGGCCGGGCGCTGGCCGGGATTGGTGCGGGGCTGTCATCATGCCGTTTCACCCATTGTTTCAGACTGTTGACGTGTCGCGGGGCCGTTTGCCGCGCGGCGCCTGCCTGCGGATATCCGCAGGCGGACCAAACTGAAATGGTAGTTGGACTAAATAGACTATTGACCGAATCCCCGCTGCCGATCAACGATTAGTTGCATGTCGCGCGACGCGTCGGTCCGGGGAGGGTCTGGCGTCCAGCCACAGCCAAATGAACCACGGGAGGTTTGCAATGACACTGACAGTCAACCGGCGCGGGGCCGGGCGCATCTTTGGCGCCACCACCGCGCTCGCGCTTTTGATGGGGACGTCCGCCATGGCGGTCGATCTTACCATCATGCTCAACGAGAACGACAACCAGTCGGCTGCGATTGCGCGGCTGATCGAGGACTACAAGTCCGTCGCGCCGGATGTGAACATCTCGCTCAATGTCGTGGGCTATGACGTGATCCGCGACCAGCTCAAGGGCCAGCTCGAGGCGGGCGTGGGCCCCGATATCGGGCTCATCACTGACCTTGGCGGGCTCAACCCGTTTTACGTGGACCTCACGCCCTATGTCGATGTGGCCGAGTGGGAGGCCAATTATGGCGCCGTCCTGCCCTGGTATCGCGCCGGTGCGCCCGACGGCATCTATGGCTTTCATTCAGAGCTGACCGTGACCGGGCCCTTCATCAACGTGACCCTGTTCGAGGAAGCCGGGGTCGAGATCCCGCCCGCAGGCGCCACCTGGGATGACTGGGCCGAGGCCGTGCGTCAGGTCAAGGATGCGACCGGCATCTATGCGGGCATGGTGATGGACCGGTCCGGCCATCGCTTTGCCGGGCCGGCGATGTCCTATGGCGCACAGTATTTCGACGACGAAGGCCATCTGATCACCGATCAGGGCTACCGCGACTTTGCCGAGCGCATGGTCGCCTGGCATGCCGACGGCACCATGCCGCCCGATGTCTGGCCGGCCGTGTCGGGCAGCAGCTACGCCAATGGCAACGAGATGTTCACCGCCGGCGACGTGGCGATGCACATGGCGGGGTCGTGGAACGTGGGCAACGTGTTCCGCACCGTGGGCGATGCATTCGAATGGCGCGTGGTGCCGGTGCCCTGCGGCCCGGCGGGCTGTGGCGTGATGCCGGGCGGGTCGGGTTTCGTGGCGTTCAACGTCGGCCCCAATGCCGAAGAGGCGGCCAAGTTCGTGGCCTGGCTGGGCGACACCGACCGCGCCCGCGACTGGTACACCAGCACGCTGGCCATTCCGGCGCATAGCGGCCTGCAGGCCGAAGGGCTCGATTACACCACCGCCGGCGCCTCGGAAGAGGTCTCTGCCGCGTTGCAGACCTTTGCGCTGGGGGCCGCGCGGGCGGCCGCCGACACACCGCAGGCGTTCCAGTTGCAGGGCAACAAGAACGCCTTTGTGATGTTCAACGCCACGGCGCAATACATCTCGGGCGTGATGACAGGCGAGTTCACGATGGACGAGGCCATCGCCCGGATCGACGCCGAACTGCTCGAAAAGGCCCGCTAGGGCCGGACTGTCCCGCCCGGCGGCCAGCGCGCCGCCGGGCGGACCCTTTTCGCCATGCCCGCAGCACCGCGCCCCGGCGTGACGTCCTTGGGCATATCCGCAGTCATGCCGCGCGAAAGACCCAGCCATGACGCCAGCCCTGATCCTGTTCTATGTCGTGGCCGCGCTCTGGCTGGGCGGGGGCACGCTGTGGCTGCTGAGCCATCGCCGCTACCGGATCACGCAGGCGCCGCAATTCGCGATGGACCTGCTGGGCTTTCCGGTCGAGATCGCGCAGGCCGTGTTCGGGCGGGGCGGGGTGCCCTATGCGTTCCTGCTGCCCAACATGCTGATTTTCGGCCTTTTTACCTTTGTGCCGGTGATCCTGAACTTTTATGTCTCGATGACGGGTGGCCCCGCGCTCAACGTCACGCAGCGCCCCTTTGTGGGGTTCGAGAATTACCGCGTGCTCTTTGACTGCGCGTCCATTCTCCAGCCGCAGACCTGTTCCAACGCCGGTTTCACCTTCTGGACCAGCATGTTCAACACGCTGTGGTTCGTGCTTTTCCAGGTGCCGGTGCTGGTGGCGGTGGCGATGGTCACGGCGCTGGTGCTCAACCGGGCGATCGCGGGGCGGGGGTTCTGGCGGGCGATGTTCTTTTACCCGGTGATGCTCTCGCCGGTGGTGATCGCGAATATCTGGAAGTGGATCCTGCACCGCAAAGGCGTCCTGTCGGCGAGCCTCGAGGATGGCGCGGCGAGTGTGGCGACGTTCGCCGGCGTCACCGGTTTCAGCATCATGGCCTGCGTCGTGCTCGCCATCCTGCTGCTGATCGCGGCCGAACGGACGCTGCGCGCGGGGGCGGCGCCCTCGGTCGTCTGGGCGGCGCTGTTCGGCGCGCCCTTCGTCGCCGTCATCGCCTGGGCCGACCCGGTGGGGCTGGCGCAGGGCATGGCCAGCGGCACCGGCCTGTGGCTGGGCCTGGCGCTGGCGCTGGGCCTGCTGGGGCTGGTGATCCGCGACCACCGCCTGGTGCGCCCGGTGCTGGTGGCGCTCTGCCTGCTGGCGGTGGGCCTGCTGCTGACCATCCAGTTCGACGCGGTGTTCGACTTCAGCGGCTTTCGCGCGGTCAACTGGCTGGTGACGCCCGCGACCGGCTGGCCGTTCTTCTGGATCGTGTTCGTGTTCTGCTGGTCGCATATGGGCTTTTACATGCTGATCCTGCTGGCCGGGCTGCAAGCCATCCCGCGCGACATCTACGAGGCGGCCGAGATGGACGGCACGCGGCCGGTGCGGGTGTTCTTTCGCATCACGCTGCCGCTGGTGATGCCGACGCTCACCGTGGTGATCGTGCTGGCGATGATCCGCAGCTTTCAGGTGTTCGACGAGGTCTATCTGCTGACCGGCGGCGGGCCGGGGCGCGAGACCTTCATGATCGTGCAGAACATATTCGAAGAGGCGTTTTCCGGCACCAACCCGCGCTATGGCATCGCGGCGGCGGGGTCGGTGCTGATGGCCATCGTGATCGCGGCCTTTACCGCCGTGCAGCTTTTCGCCACGCGCCGCAGGTCGGGCATATGAGGGGGGCGCGGACATGGCTGGCGTGATGCGTTTTCTCACCCGCACCGCAGGCGGGCAGGATGGCCGCAGGATCGGCGTGACCGATGTGCTGGCCTATGGCTATCTCATCCTCGGGGTGCTGCTGATCCTGGTGCCGGTGTCCTGGACCTTTCTCAGTTCGGTCAAGCCGCGCGAGGCGATCGAGGCCTTCGACACCCGCCTCCTGCCGCTCGACCAGATCGAGGCCGAGGTGGACGGCCGCGGCCTGCGCCCGCTTTACGCCTGGGACGACCCGCGCACCGAAGGGCAACCGGTGGTCAAGGTCGGCCCGACCCGCGCGCTGACCGATGTCGCGCGCATCGACCGGCCCGAAGAGGTGCTGCAGGCCCCGCGCGGCGAGCTTGTCGCGCTGGAAGAGGTCCGCATCGCGACCGAGAACTACCTCGACCCGATCCTGCAACGCGGCGGGCAGCGCAACTTTGCCTTCTTCCGCTACCTCGGCAATACCGTGTTCGTGACCGTGGTGGCGACGCTGATCACGCTGCTGATCAACTCGATGGCGGCCTTTGCCCTGTCGAAATACGAATTTCGCGGGCGCATGACCTTTACCCTGCTGATCGTGGCGACGCTGCTGATCCCTTCGACCATCATCCTTGTGTCGCTGTTCTTCGTGGTCTGGAGCATGGGCATCTTTGGCTCGCTCTGGGGCGTCATCATCCCGGCCGCCGCCACGCCCACCGGCGTCTTTCTGCTGCGCCAATACATGCTCACCATCCCCGATGAGTTGCTCGAGGCCGCGCGGATGGATGCGGCGTCGGAATGGAAGATCTACTGGCGCATCGTGCTGCCGCTGTCGCTGCCGGCGCTGTCGGTTCTCGCGATCCTCTCGGTGATCTGGCGCTGGAACGATTTCCTCTGGCCGCTGATCGTGCTGATCTCGGACCCCACGCGCCACACGCTGCAGATCGGCCTCACGGCGTTTTCGGGCGAGTTCAGCAGCTCCACCCATTACATCCTCGCGATGACGGTTGTCTCGCTCATCCCCGTGACGCTGGTGTTTGTCTATCTGCAACGCTTCATCACCACCGGCATAGCCACGACAGGCCTCAAATGACCCAGGTTCCCGCGCTCCGCCTTTCCAAGATCGTCAAGTCCTACGGCCAGTTGACCGTGATGCATGGCGTGGACCTCGAGATCAGCGAAGGCGAATTCGTCGTCTTTGTCGGGCCCTCGGGCTGCGGCAAGTCCACGCTCTTGCGGCTGATCGCGGGGCTCGACGACCCCAGCAGCGGCGAGATCGAGGTCGCGGGCAAACGGGTGAACGGCATCCCGGCGTCGGAACGCGGCCTGTCGATGGTGTTTCAGAGCTATGCGCTCTACCCCCATATGACGGTGCGCGCGAACCTGTCCTTTGGCCTCGAGAACATGCGCATGGACCGGGCCGAGATCGCGCGGCGGGTCAACCATGCGGCGACGCTGTTGCAGATCGACCCGCTGATGGACCGCCGGCCGGGGCAGCTTTCGGGCGGGCAGCGGCAGCGGGTGGCGATCGGGCGGGCCATCGTGCGCGAGCCAAAGATTTTCCTGTTCGATGAGCCGCTGTCGAACCTCGACGCCGAATTGCGCGTGCAGATGCGGGTCGAGATTTCGGCGCTGCATGCAGAGCTTGGCAATACGATGATCTATGTGACCCATGACCAGGTCGAGGCGATGACCATGGCCGACCGCATCGTGGTGCTGCGCGCGGGGCGGATCGAACAGGTGGGACGGCCGCTCGACCTCTACAACCATCCTGCCAACCGCTTTGTCGCGGGCTTTATCGGGGCGCCGCAGATGAACTTTCTGGGCGGCGTGATCGCGGCAGGCGGGGGGCTGACGCTCGATTGCGGCGGCACCAAGCAGGTGCGTTTCGACGAGGCCGTGCCGGCAGGCGCGCGGGTGACGGTCGGCATCCGCCCCGAGACGATCGAGGTCTCGCTCGACGGGCAGGGAGAGCTGACCGGCACCGTGACGGGGTTCGAGCAACTGGGGTCGGTGACCTATATCTACACCGCGCTGCCCAATGGCGAGAAACTGACGATGCAACTGGCCGCACAGGTGCCGCTGACGCGGGGGCAGAGCATCGGCATCACCCTGCCACTGGCGCATACGCATGTGTTTCTCGACGCGGACGGGCGCGCGCTGCGGATGGCGGGTGGGCACCGATGAAGGGGGCCGCGCTGATCGGGCTGGGCATGGTGAGCCACACCTATGCCGCGGCGCTGGCGGATCTGGCGGGGCAGGTGCGCCTGACCGGCGTCTTTGCGCGCGACGGCGCCGCGCGGGCGGCCTGGGGCCTGCGCCATGCCGACCTGCCCGGCGCGGGGCAGGCCTATGACGGTCTTGACGCCATCGCCGCCGACCCGGCGGTCGATTTCGTGATCGTCACCACGCCGCCCAATGCGCGCGCCGGGATCGTGGCCACCATGGCGCAGGCGGGCAAGCATATCCTGATGGAAAAGCCGGTCGAGCGCACGCTGGCTGCCGCGACCGCGCTCTGCGAGGTGGCAGAGAGCGCGGGTGTCACGCTGGGCATCGTGCTGCAACACCGCGCGCGCCCCGCGGCGCAGGCGCTGGCCGCCCGCGCGGCGGCAGGCGATCTGGGGCCGCTGCTGGCGGTCGAGGTCAGCGTGCCCTGGTGGCGGGCGCAGGCCTATTACGACGCGCCGGGGCGCGGCAGCTATGCGCGCGACGGTGGCGGAGTGCTGATCTCGCAGGCGATCCACACGCTCGACCTGATGCTCTCGCTCACCGGGCCGGTGGCCGAGGTGACGGCGATGTGCGCCACCACCGGCTTTCACCGCATGGAGGCCGAGGATTTCGTCTGCGCCGGCCTGCGCTTTGCCAATGGCGCGGTGGGCAGCCTCTTTGCCAGCACCGCCGCCTATCCGGGCCGGGCCGAGGGGATCGTGCTGCATTACCGCGACGCCACGGCGCAGCTTTTGTCGAACCGGCTGGTGCTGCATTGGCAGGACGGCCGCATCGAGGAAGAGGGCCAGGAGATGGCGACCGGCGCGGGGGCCGACCCGATGGCCTTTACCCCCGACTGGCACCGCGCGGTGATCGCCGATTTCGCCCAGGCCATCGCGCAGGGCCGCCCGCCGCTGGTGCCTGGCCGCACGGCGCTGGGCGTGCACCGGCTGATCGCGGCGATAGAGCAATCGGGGCGCAGCAAGGCCTGCGTCACGCTGGACCACTGAAACCGACAGGATATCCCATGAGCACCCCCATCAAACTCGGCGTGATCGGCATCGACCACGACCACATCTTCGGCATGGTCAGGAACATGCTCGCCGCCGGCTGCACCATCGAACGCTGGTGGTCGGACCCGTCGCCCACCGCCGACCGCTTTGCCGCGGCCTTTCCCGCGCTCGAGCGGGTCGCGGACAAGGCGCGCATCCTCGAGGATGCCACGGTCGATATCGTGCTCACCTCGGCCATCGCCTGCGACCGCGCGGGGATTTCCGTGGAGGCGATGGAGCATGGCAAGGATGTGATGGCCGACAAGCCAGGCTGCACCACGCTGGCGCAGCTCGCGGCGCTGCGCGAGGCGGCGGCGCGGACCGGGCGCAAATGGACGGTGGACTTTTCCGAACGTTTCGAGGTGCCGGCGGTGGCCAAGGCCGAAGATCTGGTGGCCGAGGGCGCCATCGGTCGCGTGATCCAGACGCTGGGCATGGGCCCGCATCTGCAACGCCTGCACACCCGGCCGGACTGGTTCTTCAACCGGGCGCAATATGGCGGGATCCTGTGCGATATCGGCGCGCATCAGGTGGACCAGTTCCTGCATTTCACCGGCTCGACCGAGGTCACAATCGCCCATGCGCTGGTCGAGAACACGACCCGGCCCGAACACCCTGAGTTTCAGGACTTTGGCGAGATGACGCTGGTGGGTGACAAGGGGCATGGCTATATCCGGGTCGATTGGTTCACCCCCGATGCGCTGCCCACATGGGGCGACGGGCGGCTCTTCATTCTCGGCGACGAGGGCTATATCGAGCTGCGCAAATATACCGACGTGACCCGCAGCGACGCTGGCAACCACCTGTTTTTGGTCAATAAGACCCGCAACGACTATATCGACTGCGCGCAGGTGCCGCTGCATTTCTTTACCCGCCTCGTGCATGATCTGCGCGAACGCAGCGAGACGGCGGTCACGCAAGAGCACACCTTCCGCGCGATGGAGATCGCCATCCGCGCCCAGATGAAGGCCGAAGGAGTTGCCGCATGAGCGCCCTGACCACCGTGGCCATCGTCGGTGCCGGCATCGGGGCCGAGCATATGCGCGGCTACCTCGCCTTGCCCGACCGTTTCCGGGTGGCCTATGTCTGTGACCTTGACGCCGCACGCGGCGGCGCGCTCGCGGCGACAGGCCCCGGCACCGCCTTTACTACCGATCTGGAGGATGTGCTGGCCGATGGCACCGTCGATCTGGTCGATATCTGCCTGCCGCCACACCTGCACCTGTCGCAATCGCTGCGCGCGCTGGAAGCGGGCAAGCATGTGATCTGTGAAAAGCCGCTGGTGGCCAGCGTGGCCGAGGCCGATACGCTCGCCGCGCGGGCGCAGGCCGCGGGCCGGCAAGTGTTCCCGATCTTTCAGTATCGCTATGGCCTGGGCTTTGCCCAGCTTGCCGCGCTGATCGACGCGGGGCTGGCGGGCACGCCGCTGGTCGGCACGCTCGAGACGCATTGGAACCGCCCCGCCGCCTATTACGACGTGCCCTGGCGCGGCAAATGGGCGACCGAGCGCGGCGGCGCGGTGCTGGGTCATGCGATCCATATCCATGACCTCGTGAGCCTCGGCTTCGGCCCCATCGCCTCGGTCTATGCCGAGGTCGATACCCGCGTGAATGCGATCGAGGTCGAGGATTGCGCGGCGATCGTGCTGCGCATGGCGAGCGGCGCGCTGGTCACCTCCTCGGTCACGCTGGGGGCGGCGGATGACACCAGCCGGCTGCGCTTTGTCTATGCCGGGCTGACGGCGGAAAGCGGGTCGAACCCCTATGCGCCCGCCGATGGCGGCTGGACCTTCACCGCCCGCGCACCGGTCACGCAGGCGCAGGTCGATGCGGTGCTGGCGGGGGTCACGGCGCCCAAGGGCCGCTTTGCCGGCTATCTGGAGGCCGTGGCCGATGCGCTCGACGGGCGGCCGGGGCGCGAAGTGACGCTGGACGCGGGGCGGCAGTCGATCGCGCTGGTCACCGCCATATACCATTCGGCGCGGACCGGGACGCGGGTCAGCCTGCCACTGGGGCCGGATCACCCGCTCTATGACAGCTGGCTGCCGGACGGCGCGTAAAGGGCGGAGCACGAGCATGATCGAAAGCTGGCGCTGGTTCGGCCCCTATGACGACATCACCCTGCCCGAGGTCGCGCAGACCGGGGCCGTGGGGGTCGTCACCGCGCTGCATGACATCCCCTATGGCGAGGTCTGGCCGCGCGCCGCCATCGCCGCGCGGCGCGACCTGATCGCGGGC
>JAACUH010000186.1 GCA_009993005.1 Rhodobacterales bacterium | reverse complement strand
CGTCATGCCAGCACCGCCAGCACCCCCGCAAGGCCACCCAGATCGGTGAACTCGGTCACCTGTCGCGCCGCCCCGGTGAAATCCTCACCATTGGTGTAAAGGCCGGGAGAGACCACGCAGGCCAGCCCCGCCGCCTGCGCCGCGTGCAGACCGTTGCGCGAATCCTCCAGCGCCACGGCGCGATTCGCCGCCACCCCGAGGCGTTGCAAAGCCAGCAGATAGACATCGGGCGCGGGTTTCTTGGCCGCCACCTCGTCACCCGCCGCGATCACGGCAAACACCTCGGCCGCCGCCCGCCCGAACACCGCCCGGCACAGCGCCTCGACATTGGCCGGGGTGGTGGTGGTGGCAATCGCCAGTGCCACCCCCGCCGCGCGCGCCTGATCCATCAGATCGGCAATGCCGGGGCGCAGGGCAATTTCGCCTTGCGCCATCAGCGCGACATAGGCGGCGGTCTTGGCGCGGTGCAAATCAGCCACCGGCACGGCTGCCGGGTCAAGCCCGGCTTCGGCGGCAAAGCGCGTGATGCGTTCCTTGCCGCCGGTGGTCTTCAACAGGGCGCGATAGTCATCGCGGCTCCAGTGCCACGCCAGCCCAGCCTCGGCAAAGGCCGTGTTGAAGGCGCGGCGGTGCAGTTCTTCGGTTTCGGCCAGGGTGCCGTCAACGTCGAAGATCAGCGCCTCAAGCACAGGCTGCCTCGGCCGCAGCCCGAATGGCGCGGATGTTGGCCCCGTAAGGCGCGGGGTTGGCAACCGAGCCGCCCTTGAACACCGCCGATCCCGCCACCAGCGCATCCGCCCCGGCCGCCGCCACCAGCGGCGCTGTTTCGGGCGTCACACCGCCGTCGATCTCGATATGGATCGGGCGGTCACCGATCATCGCGCGAAGCGCCCGCACCTTCTCAACCTGGGAATGGATGAATTTCTGCCCGCCGAAGCCGGGGTTGACGGTCATCACC
>JAACUH010000185.1 GCA_009993005.1 Rhodobacterales bacterium | reverse complement strand
GGTGCTTGACGTATTCGAACGCACGGCCCCATCCGCCACGCGGCCAGAGGGCCTCGGTGACGATCTTCCAGACCGGTCGCCTGTCCCTGCGCTTGAATACCAAAGACCTGTGCCTCTCCTGCCCTAGACCCGCGCCAGCGCGGCGGTCGCCCGCTTGGGATCCCGGTGACGCGCGATGGAGGACACGTTGCTCTCGGCCTCGAGCGCGGTCATCACCCTGTGCAGATGTTCGGCATCGCGCAGGTCAACGTCAACCAGCAGACGATAATAATCCGGCTTGCGGTCGATAAAGTTGAGGTCCGAGATATTGGCCGACTGTTCCCCGATCAGCGTGCAGATGCGCCCGAGCACGCCCGCATCATTGGTGATCGTGAGGTCGAGCGACACGGTGTTGACCGCGCGGTGCGTCCCTTCCTGCCATTGCAGGTCGATCCAGCGTTCGGGCTGTTCCTCGTATTCCGCCAGCACCGGGCAGTCGATGGCATGCACAACCACGCCCTGCCCGCGAAAGGTGATGCCCACGATCCGCTCGCCCGGCACCGGCTGGCAACAGGGCGCGCGGCGAAAGCTCTGGTCCTCGTTCAGGCCCACCACGGCGCGGGCGGCATCGACCTCTTCGCCGGGGCGCTGCGCGAGGTCGGGATAGATCGCGCGGACCACCTCGCGCGACGTGGTCTCGGCACTGCCAAGCCGGGCCAGCAATTCGTCAACATCCTCGAGAGCCAGCGCCTTGGCCGCCGTGCGCAGGGCCTTTTCGGTGGCCTTCTTGCCGACATTCTCGAAGGCCACGCGCGCCAGTTCGCGGCCCAGCTTGATGAACCGCTCGCGGTCCTCCTCGCGCAGGCTGCGCCGGATCGCGGTCTTGGCGCGGCCGGTCACGGCGATGTCGATCCATGTCACCTGCGGCGTCTGGCCCTCGGCGGTGATGATCTCGACCGATTGCCCGTT
>JAACUH010000039.1 GCA_009993005.1 Rhodobacterales bacterium | reverse complement strand
GTCAGAGGGCCTCGCATGATCAAACTCGACATCATTTCCGACCCGATCTGCCCCTGGTGCTACATCGGCAAGACCAACCTCGAGCGCGCGCTCGAACGGGCCCCCGACCACCCGTTCGAGGTCGAATGGCACCCCTTCCAGCTCAACCCCGACATGCCGCGCGAAGGGGCTGACCGGCGCGCCTATCTGGAGGCCAAGTTCGGCGGCAAGGACAACGCCGTGCGCGCCTATGCGCAGGTGCTCGCCGCGGCCGAGGCGGCGGGGCTGACCTTTGACTTCGAGGCGATGGAGCGCACGCCCAACACGCTCGATGCGCACCGGCTGATCCATTGGGCCGGGATCGAAGGTCGCCAGACGGCGGTCGTCGGCGCGCTGTTTCGCGCCTATTTCAGCGAGGGGCGCGACATCGGCAAGGCAGAAGTTCTGGCCGACATCGCCGACAGCGCCGGGATGGACGCGGCGCTGGTGGCCCGTCTGCTCGCGAGCGACGCCGACCTCGACGACATCCGCGCCCGCGACGCGCAGAGCCGCGACATGGGCGTGACGGCGGTGCCGACCTTCATTGTCGATCACCGCCACGCCGTGCCCGGCGCGCAGCCGCCCGAGGTCTGGGACCGCGTGATCGCCGAGATCACGCAGGCGCGCTCCGCATGACCCAGCCGGCCCTGACCGCACCCCGCCGCCCTGCCCTGTCACAGGTCGAATTCGTCGCGATGATGGCAATGCTGACGGCCACCGTCGCCTTTTCCATCGACGCGATGCTGCCCGCGCTCGACGATATCGGCGCAGAGCTGACCCCCGCCAACCCCAACCGCGCGCAACTGATCCTGTCGAGTTTCGTGCTGGGCATGGGGCTGGGGACGCTCTTTACCGGGCCTTTGTCGGATGCCTGGGGGCGCAAGCCGGTGATCCTCGGCGGCGCGCTGCTCTATTGCGCAGGCGCGGCGCTTGCCTATGTCGCGCCGTCGCTCGAATGGGTGCTGGCGGCGCGGCTGTTGCAGGGGCTGGGCGCGGCCGGGCCGCGCGTGGTGGCGCTGGCGACCGTGCGCGACCTTTATGCCGGGCGCGACATGGCGCGGATCATGTCCTTTGTCATGATCGTCTTCATGGTCGTTCCGGCCGTCGCGCCCTCGATCGGTGCGCTGATCATCGCGGGCTTTGGCTGGCGCAGCGTCTTTGCGGCCTTCATCCTGTTCTCGCTGCTGTCGATCCTGTGGCACGGACTGCGCATGCCCGAGACACTGGCCCCACAAGACCGCCGCCCCTTGCGCGCGGGTCTCTTGTGGGAGGCGCTGCGCGAGGTGTTGCGCCACCCCACCGTGCGCCTGTCGATAATGGTGCAGACGCTGTCCTTCTCCATGCTCTTTGCGATGCTGTCCACCGTGCAGCCGCTCTTTGACCGCAGCTATGGGCGGGGCGATGAATTTCCGCTCTGGTTCGCCGGGATCGCGGTCATCTCGGCACTGGCCGGCTGGGTCAATTCCCGGCTGGTCGTGCGGATCGGGATGCGGCGGATCATCCGGGGCATCCTGCAAATCCAGATCGTGATCTCCTCGCTGATGATCGCGGCGGTGCTTGGGCCGATCGGACAGGGACCGGAGTTCGTGGTGTTCCTCGTCTGGACCTCCTCTGTGTTCTTTCAGGGCGGGCTGACCATCGGCAACCTCAACGCCCTGGCGATGGAGCCGATGGGCCATATCGCGGGCATGGCGGCCTCGACCATCGCGGCACTCGCCACGGTCGGATCGGTCATCATCGCGGCCCCCATCGGGCAGATGTTCGACGGCACGCCCCTGCCGGTGGCCATCGGCATCCTGTGCTGTGCGATCCTCGCGCTGATCCTCGCGCGCGGGCTCAAGCGCGAAAAGACCTAGTCGCCGGTCAGGGTCACGCTCACCGGATAGGGCCTCAGGCCGCGCGAGATGTCGATCACGCCTGCCCCCTCGACGCCGCGCGCGAGCCACAGATACGGGCCCTCAGGCCACGCGCCCCAGACAAGCCGTCGCTCGGGCGCGATCAGCGCGAGGTTGCCCAGCAGCCACAGGCTGTCGGAGGCGACGGGCAGATCCGGGTCGAGCCTGTCGTTCAGCACGCCAAAGTCGGCGGCCCGGTAGCCGGGGTCGCGCAGGCTCGCCCAGGGCAACAGCGCCATCGCGACAAGCCAGAGCGCCGCGATCCCGCCACCGAGCCATCGCCGCCCGCGCAGGCCGATTTGCGGCCAGAGCCAGAGCAGCGCCGCCGGCACGACCGGCCAGAGCACGGGCAGCAGCCAGCGCTCCTTGATCGCCGTCGCGCCGCTGATGAGCACAAAGACCCACAGGACCAGCAACGCCATCGCGCCCGCCAGTGCCATGAAGGCCAAGAGCCGCGGTGCGGGCCGGGCCCCGCCCCGCAGCCACCAGGCAGGTCCGATCACGACGAGTGCCAGCGCCACAAACGCCACAAGCGCCGCCACCAAGGCACCGGTTCCCTGCAGGCGCGCCAGCGCCGCGCTGCCCTGCACGCCGAGCTTGTCAAAGCCCGCGCCGCCCATCGCGCCGTTCTCCCATAGCCACAGGCCGTGCGGCGCGACCACCGCCGCGGCCACCAGCGCTGCGACAGCCAGCCGCTCCGGCCTGATCCGCCGCCGCAAATCGGGCGACGCCATCGCCGCCAGCAACAGCGCCAGCGGCCAGAGCGCCGCGTTGTACTTTGCCAGAACGGTCAGCCCCCCCGCCACGCCCACCGCCAGATAGTCGCCCCAGCCGCCCCGCATCACCGCGCGCCAGACCAGGGCCAGCAGGCACACGGCCATGAACAGCGCCAAGACCGAATGCGTGAGCGCGCGCTGCGCCTCCCATACCACCTGCGGCAAAAGCGCGAGCGAGGCCGCCGCGACCCCCGCCGCCGCCACCGGCACCGCGCCGCGCAAGAGCGTGAAGAGCACGGCCAGCGTGCCCCCCAGCAGCAGCGCCTTGAGCAGGGCGAGCGCCAGAATCCCGTCGCCAAGCCCCTGAAACACCCCCCATTGCAGCCAGAAATACAGCGGCGGCTGCGCGTTGTAGCCGGGCGCGAGGGTGCGGGCGAGAAAGAACGCCTCGGCCTCGTCAAGCTCGAGCGCGGGACCGATCAGCAGGCGCAGCACCATCTGCATGCCGAAATAGGCGGCGAAAAGCGCATACCAGACCCATGGCCGTGCCAGCATCCCCTGCCCCTTTGCCGCCTCAGGCCCGCGCCCGCGCCTTTTTCTCTTCGATCAGCTTTTCGGCCAGATCCTTGGCCACGCCAAAGGCGCCCTTGATCTTGTCAGCCTCGCTGGCCCAGTCGCGCGCGATGACGATCTTGTTGTCCTTGACCTTGGCCGCGCCTTTCTGGTCGGTGATGAACGCGACCAGCCCCCTGGGCGAGGCGAACTTGTCGTTGTGGAACTGGATCACGACGCCCTTTGGCCCGGCGTCGAGCTTGCCGATGCCGGCGCGTTTGCACATCGCCTTGATCCGCACCACCAGCATCAGCGTGTTCACCTCGCGCGGCAACGGGCCGAAGCGGTCGATCAGCTCTGCGGCAAAGCCTTCGAGCTCGACCTTGGTGGTCAGCGCCGAAAGCCGGCGGTAGAGGCCCAGCCGCACATCGAGGTCCGGCACGTAACTATCTGGAATGAGGACAGGAACGCCCAGATTGATCTGCGGCGCCCAATGCCCGTCGTCATCCGTGATCCCCTCGGCCTGGCCCGAGCGCAGGCGCGCGATCTCATCCTCGAGCATCTGCTGGTAAAGCTCATAGCCCACCTCGCGCATCTGCCCCGACTGTTCTTCGCCCAAGAGGTTGCCGGCGCCGCGAATGTCGAGGTCCTGACTGGCGAGCGTGAAACCCGCCCCCAGCGTATCCAGGCTGCCCAGCACCCGCAGCCGCTTCTCGGCGGTCACGGTCAGCTTTTGCCGGGGTTTGGTGGTGAGATAGGCATAGGCGCGCGTCTTGGACCGGCCCACGCGGCCGCGGATCTGGTAGAGCTGCGCCAGACCGAACATGTCGGCGCGGTGCACGATCATCGTGTTGGCGGTGGGGATGTCGAGGCCGCTTTCCACGATCGTCGTGGCCAGCAGCACGTCATACTTGCCGTCGTAAAAGGCATTCATCCGGTCGTCGAGCTCGCCCGCCGCCATCTGCCCATGCGCCATGACAAAGGTCACTTCGGGCACATGGTCGCGCAGGAAGGCCGCCATTTCGTCCAGATCGCTGATCCGGGGGACGACAAAGAACGACTGCCCGCCGCGATAATGCTCGCGCAGCAGCGCCTCGCGGATGGTGATCGTGTCGAACTCGCTCACATAGGTGCGGATCGCGAGGCGGTCGATGGGCGGCGTGCCGATGATCGACAGGTCGCGCACCCCCGACAGCGACAGTTGCAGCGTGCGCGGGATCGGCGTGGCGGTAAGCGTGAGCACATGGATATCGGTGCGCAACTGCTTGAGCCGCTCCTTGTGCTGCACGCCGAAATGCTGTTCTTCGTCGATGATCAGCAGCCCGAGATTGGCAAAGCGGATGCCTTTGGCCAAGAGCGCATGGGTGCCGATGACGATATCGACCGTGCCGCGCGTGAGCCCTTCGCGGGTCAGGTTGGCATCATGCGCATTAACAAAGCGCGACAAGGGCCTGACATTGATCGGAAATCCGCGAAAACGCTCGGCAAAGCCCTTGTAATGCTGCCGCGCAAGCAGCGTGGTGGGCGCGATGACCGCGACCTGCACGCCCGACATCGCCGCGACAAAGGCCGCGCGGATCGCGACCTCGGTCTTGCCAAAGCCCACATCGCCGCAGACCAGCCTGTCCATCGGGCTGCCGCTGTCCAGATCGGCCAGCACATCGTCGATGGCGGAAAGCTGATCGTCGGTCTCCTGATAGGGGAAACGGGCGAGGAACTGATCCCAGATCCCCTCGGGCGGGGAAAGCTCGGGCGCCTTGCGCAGCGCGCGTTCGGCCGCAACCCGGATCAGCCGCTCCGCCATCTGGCGGATGCGTTCCTTGAGCCGCGACTTCTTGGCCTGCCAGGCGCCGCCACCAAGCTTGTCGAGCAGCCCCTCCTCATGGCCAAAGCGCGAGAGCAGTTCGATATTCTCGACCGGCAGGTAGAGCTTTGAGTTTTCGGCATATTCGATCAGCAGGCATTCATGCGCCGCACCGGCGGCCGTGATCACCTCGAGCCCGTGATAGCGCCCGACGCCATGATCGACATGCACCACCAGATCGCCGGGCGACAGGCTTGTGGCCTCG
>JAACUH010000181.1 GCA_009993005.1 Rhodobacterales bacterium | reverse complement strand
GGCCGCCATCAGCGCCGCCGCGCGCGCAGGCCAGTTCACCCACGCGTCCCGTTCCTCCCGCGCCAGGCGGAACACCAGCGCCAGCGCGCGGGCCCGCTCGATCAACTCCCCCTTCAACTTCTGGAGCCGGATGCGCCGTTCCTGCGCCTTCAGCACCTCGTTCGCGGTCTTCGCCTGCAGGAAGGTCGTGCCGCCGCCGACTGCGGGAACCGCCAGACCCTGTTCGCGCAGCGTGTCGCCAACAGCGGCCACGGCAGCCTCGGGGACGGGCTTCAGCTTCGGCGCGAGCGGCTTTCTCGTCTTCGACGGGTCCGTCGTCTCGGCACGTCTGGCGTCGCTGGCCGCCGCGTTGATGCTGCCGTCGGGATAGAGGACCAGCCGCTCGGCGGTCTTCGCCTTCTGGATTGCGCCCCGCGACAGCCCGACATGGGCGGCGTACTGGCGCTCGCTCATGCCCTGCATCGACGGCTCCGATTATCATTCTGAATCATGTGCTTATCGAGTTGATAAGCGTCGCGACCGGAGCGAACGTCCATCCCACAAGGACGATGCAACTCACTACGGAGCCACCACGATGATGACCCGCCTGAACCCGACCACCACCACGCGCCACGAACTCCGCGCCGAGAAGGCGCGCCGGAACAAGGAGGCCGCACTCGCTGCCTTCATCGGCAAGAAGGGCGAGATCGACGAGATGCTCGCCCGGCTGCAGGCCCTCAGCGACGATCATTTCAACTGCGCCCCCGACGAGGCGGGCTGGGCCATGGTCGGCACCCTCGAACACTACGCCAGCCTCCTGAAGCGCATCACCGACAGCGCCTTCGGCGAAGGCGAGCACGCCCGCTGATCTCCGGCACTGCCGGAACTCCCGCCGCGCGCACTGCGCGGCTCGGGGTCGTAGAAGGCGCCGCATGACGCGGGCCCGAATACGGAGACGACCCCATGACCAAGCTTTCCGATACCCAAGCC
>JAACUH010000180.1 GCA_009993005.1 Rhodobacterales bacterium | reverse complement strand
CGAGCTGCATCCGCAGGAGTTTCGCGCGCTCGAGGCGGTGCTGCGGCCCTGGGGCGCGCATCTTTACCACAGCGACGGGCTGGCGCTGGCGCAGGCGATCTGCCCGCCCAGCCCGCGCCGCGGGCTGATGCTGATCGACCCGAGCTACGAGGTAAAGGACGATTACGCCACCATGCCGGCGGTGATCGGCGCGCTTGCCCGCAAGTGGAACGTCGGGGTGATCTGCCTGTGGTATCCGATCCTGGCCGCAGCACCGCACGAGCCGATGCTGGCGGTGCTGGTGCGGGCTTTTCCCGACGCTCTGCGCCACGAGGTGGGCTTTGCCCCGGTGCGGGGCGGGCACGGGCTGGTGGGGTCGGGGATGTTCGTCATCAACCCGCCCTACGGGCTGGCCGCCGAGGCCGAGGCGCTGACCGCGCTGTTTGCGGGCATGGCATGACGGCGCTGGAATTTCATACCTTCGATGTGTTCACCACCCACCCGTTCGCGGGTAATCCGCTGGCGGTGGTGCTGGGGGCCGAGGGGCTGACGCCGGGGCAGATGCAGGCGATGGCGCGCGAGTTTGCCCTGTCGGAGACGATCTTCGTGGCACCTGCCGATAATCCGGCCCACGCGGCCAGGGTGCGGATTTTCACCCCGACATCCGAGTTGCCCTTTGCCGGTCATCCAACCATCGGCTGCGCCATCCTGCTGGCCGGTCTGCGCGCAGGCGCGGGCGATTTTGACGCAACCCTGGTGCTGGAGGAAGCGGCGGGGCCGGTGCCGGTGACGGTGTCGCGCCGGGGCGACGTGACCGAGGCCGAGTTCACCGCACCTGTCATCCCGCACGCCGCGCCGGGTGCGGCCCCGCCCGCGCTGGTGGCGCAAGCGCTGGACCTTGCGCCCGATGATCTGGGCTTTGGCCACCACCGCGTCGCGCTGTGGCAGGGTGGGGTGGGGTATCTTT
>JAACUH010000038.1 GCA_009993005.1 Rhodobacterales bacterium | reverse complement strand
GATGGCCATCGGCTGCACCTGCCAGGCATCCTTGAGCAGATTGTTGAACTCGGCCCCGCCGGTGCCGCGCTGGAGCCTGTTGATACAGCCGAAGCCGCGGTTGTCGGTGATGACCACGGTGATCCTGACCCCCATCATGCAGGCGGTGGCAAGCTCGCTGTTGGCCATCATGTAGCTGCCGTCGCCCAGCATGCAGATCACGTCGCGATCAGGCTCGGCCATCTTGATGCCCAGGGCGCCCGCGATCTCGTAGCCCATGCAGGAAAATCCGTATTCCATGTGATAGGACATCGGGCGCGTGGCCTTCCACAGCTTGTGCAGTTCGCCCGGCATGGTGCCGGCGGCCGACATGATGACCGTATCCGGGCCGGCCGCGCGCTGCACCGCGCCCACCACCTGCATGTCGGTGGGCCGCGCATTGCCGGCCTGTGGCGCGGCGGTCAGCGGGTCAACGGCGGCGAACCAGTCAGCCTTGAGACGGGCGGGCGGCGGCGCAAAGGCGCTTGCCCCCAGAGCCCCGGACAGGGCGGCAAGCCCCGCCGCCGCATCGGCGCAGAGCGGCGCCGCGCCATGTTTCATCGCGTCATAGGCCGCGACATTGAGGCTCACCAGCCGGCGCCCGGGTGCGGCAAAGAGCGCCCATGACCCGGTGGTGAAATCCTGAAACCGCGTGCCGACGCCGATCACCACATCGGCCTGCGCGCAGACGGCGTTTGCGCTTGTCGCGCCGGTGACACCAACCGGGCCGAGGTTGAGCGGATGGTCCCAGGGCAGCGCGGATTTGCCCGCCTGCGTCTCGACCACGGGGATCTGGTGCGCCTGCGCGAAATCGCGCAGCGCCTCGGTGGCAAAGCCGTAATGCACTCCGCCGCCCGCCACGATCACCGGATGGCGCGCAGCCGCGATCAGGGCCGCGACCTCTGCCACCTCGACCGGGTCAGGCTGGACGATACGCCGCCGCCAGACGCGCGGCGCAAAGAACGCCACGGGCCAGTCATGGCCTTCGGCCTGCACATCCTGACAAAGGGACAGCGTGACAGGCCCGCAGTCGGCCGGATCTGTCATCGTGCGCAGCGCGCGGGGCAGCGCGGTGAGCAACTGCTCGGGCCGCATGATGCGGTCGTAATAGCGGCTCACGGGGCGAAAACAGTCATTGGCGCTGACCGTGCCGTCACCGAAATCCTCGACCTGTTGCAGCACCGGGTCCGGGCCACGGTGGGCAAAGACATCGCCCGGCACGAAGAGCACCGGCAGCCGGTTCACATGCGCCACCCCCGCCGCCGTCACCATGTTGAGCGCGCCGGGCCCGATGGACGATGTCACCATCATCGCATGGGCGCGGCCCGCCTGCTTGGCATAGGCGATGGCGGCATGGGCCATGGTCTGTTCGTTCTGGCCCCGGTAGGTCGGGAAATGGTCCTTGACGCCATGCAGCGCCTCGCCCAGCCCCGCGACATTGCCATGGCCGAAGATGCCCCAGCATCCGGTGATGAAGGGCCTGCCATCCTCGGCCAGTTGCGCGGCAAGGTAGCGCACCATCGCCTGTGCGGCGGTCAGCCGGATCGTCGTCATTGCAGTGCCTCCTTGCGGGCGCGGTCCCAGACCGCGCAAAGATCGGAATATCGTGCAGCCATCGCAGCCACGGCGGCGGTGTCATCGAGGCCCCCTGCCATCCAGTCGCGCGCGACATCGCCAAAGATCGTGCGCCCCACGGCAAAGCCCTTGACCAGAGGTTGCCGCGCGGCCAGCGCAAAGGACGCCGCCAGCGCTTCGGGCGCGGCGTCGAGGCCCAGCACCACAATGCCGCGCACATGCGGGTCGTGGCGCAGGATCGCGGCGCTGGCCGCGTCCCAGGCGGCGGCGGTGGCAAAGGGTTCGAGCTTCCACCAGTCGGGGAAAACGCCCAGCGCATAGAACCGGTCGATGATCCGCGCGGTGGTGGTCTCATCGACCGGGGCGACCTTTGACGGGATCACCTCGAGCAGAAACTCGAGCCGCGCGCGCCGCGCGGCGGTCCAGACGCGCAGCACCGTGGCCTCTTGCGCGGCCCAGGTCGCGGCACCGTCATCGGGATGGCAAAAGCACAGGCATTTGACCACATGATCGCGCGGCCATTCGCCAAGCCCGCCGCAATCCGGCCCGATCTCGGGCTCGAGCGCGAGCGGCCGCGCGCCCGGCCATTCCACCGGCCGCCCGACCCAGAGCCCCTGCCCCGCCGCACGGAAAAGCGTCTCGCGCCCGAACCGGCTGTCGCACAGGATGCCATGCCCCGGCCGGCCATCCGCGACCTGCAAGGCCGCGTCCAGACACAGCCCCTTGAACGCGCCGATGCGCGCGGGCGTGGCGCCCGGCATTTCCTCGAACTGCGCGCGGTGGTCAAAGGCAAAGACCCGCATCCTGGACCAGTCGCCATGCCGGTTGGTCGCCCAATGCACCTGTTCGAGCGCGCCGTCCTTGCGCAACGCGGGCACCTGCACGCCGCGCGCGAGAAAGAACTGCAACTCCTCCCAGCTTGGATAGGCGGGCGTGCAGCCGTGCCGCGACACGGCAAAGGCGCCGCAGGCATTGGCATATGTCAGCGCCACCGGCCAGGGCGCGCCGTCCAGCCACCCCTTGAGCAGCCCCGACATGAAGCCGTCGCCCGCGCCCAGCACATTGAACACCTCGATGGGAAAGCCCGGCCCCGCCTCGCCGTCATCGAGCGTATCGGGGATCGCGCCGGCAAAGGCCGCGGCCCCCATCGGCCCGCGCTTGCACACCAGCGTGGCGCCGCTCACCGCGCGCACGGCGCGCAGGGCGGCGATGGTATCGGTGGTGCCGCCTGCGATGTGAAACTCCTCCTCCGTCCCCACGATCAGGTCAAAGAGATGCAGCGTCGCCTGCAACCGCGCCGTCACCGCGGCGCTTTCGATGAACCGGCTTTCGCCGTCGCCATGGCCCGCGAGCCCCCAGAGGTTCGGCCGGTAGTCGATGTCGAGCGCGGTCTGCGCGCCGCCTTCGCGCGCCAGACGCAGCGCCTTGCGCACGGCCGCCTCGGTGCGCGGATGGCTCAGATGCGTGCCGGTCGCCACCACGGCGCGGGCCTGCGCGATCAAGGCGGGGTCGATGTCATCCTCGCACAGCGCCATGTCGGCGCAATTCTCGCGGTAGAAAATCAGCGGAAAGCGGTGCTGGTCGCGGATGCCGAGGATCACCAGCGCGGTGAGCCGGTCGGGGTCCGTCACCACGCCGCGCGTGTCCACCCCTTCGCGCGCCAGCTCCTCGCGGATGAAGCGGCCCATGTGTTCATCGCCCACCCGGGTGATGAGCGCCGACCGCAGCCCCAGCCGAGCGGTGCCGGCGGCCATATTGGTGGGCGAGCCGCCGATGTATTTGGCGAACGACCCCATATCCTCGAGCCGCCCGCCCACCTGCGCGCCGTAAAGGTCAACCGAGGACCGGCCGATGGTGATGACATCCAGCGTCTTGCCCATGATCCCGCCTCAGCCGGTGATCTCGGCCACGCGCACCACGCGCGCCTCGGCCACCGACATCAGCGCGGCATCGGCGAGCGCCAGCGCCACCAGCCCGTCATGGCCGGTTGTGGGGGTCGGCGTGCCGCCGGTGACAGCGGCGACAAAGCCCGCGATTTCATTGGCATAGGCGGCGATATAGCGCGTCATGAAGAAATCGAGCAGCGGCGGGCGGTGAAAGCCATCGGCATCGGCCACCTCGATATTGGCCTGTGCCATGTTCTGCGCGCTGACCGCGCCCAGCGACCCCAGCACCTCGATCCGCTGATCGTAACCATAGGTTGCGCGGCGCGAATTGGTGATGACCGCCTGCCGGCCCGAGGCCGTGCGCAGGATCACGTTGACGCTGTCAAAATCGCCCGCCTGCCCGATCGCGGGGTCCACGAGGACCGAGGCCGCGGCCTGCACCGTCTCGACCTCTTCACCCAGGAGCCAGCGCGCCATGTCGAAATCGTGGATCGTCATGTCGCGGAAAATCCCGCCCGAACGTGCGATATAGTCGAGCGGCGGCGCGCCGGGATCGCGCGACGTGATCGTGACCATCTCGACCTTGCCCACGCGGCCGGCGTCAATCGCGGCCTTTACCGCCATGAAGTCGGGGTCAAAGCGGCGGTTGAACCCCACCATCAGCGCGGCCCCCTCGGCCGCGACCACCGCAAGGCAGTCGCGCACCCGCGCCACCGACAGGTCGATGGGCTTTTCGCAAAAGATTGCCTTGCCCGCCCGCGCGGCCTGTTCGATCAGGTCGGCATGGGTGTCGGTCGGCGTGCAGATCACCACCGCGTCGATGTCATCCGCCGCGAGGATCGCGTCGATGCTGCGGATCGCGCAGCCATGGGCATCGGCCATCGCCTGCGCCGCCGCCGCGATGGGGTCGGCGATGGCCACAAGCCGCGCGCCGGGGGTTGCCGCGATGGCCCGTGAATGGACGCGCCCGATACGGCCCGCGCCGAGAACGCCGAAGCGAAGTGTCATGTCATGCTCGCAATGTCTGCCCCCGCAGGGGCGTGGAGGGTCAGATATAGGCGGCGGCCGCGTTTTGCGACTTCACGCCTGTGATGTAGCTCACGATGTCATTGCCATCGGTTTCGTCGCGTTTCAACGAGGCCACGATATGCCCGCGCCGGAACACCACGATCCGGTCCACGAGGTCAAAGACCTGCCGCAGGTTGTGGCTCACCAGGATCAGCGGGATACCCTGCGATTTCAGCGTCTTGATGATGTTCTCGACCTGCCCTGTCTCCTGCACGCCCAGCGCCGCCGTGGGTTCGTCCATGATGATGAGCTTGCTGGCGAAGGTGGCAGAACGCGCGATCGCCACGCATTGCCGCTGCCCGCCCGACATGTTGCGGATCGGGTTGAGGATATTGGGGATCTTGACCGCCGTGCGCTGCAATGCCTCATGCGTCGCGGCCCGCATCGCCTTGCGGTTGAGGATGGAAAACGGCCCGAGGTTGAACAGGATCTTTTCGCGCCCCAGAAACAGGTTCGACGGCACGTCGAGGTCATCGGCAAGTGCGAGGTTCTGGAACACGCATTCCATCCCCGCCTCGCGCGCCTCGAGCGGGCCGGAGAACTGCACCTCCTGCCCGTCGAACCAGATCTTGCCGGCGCTGCGCGTCTCGACCCCGGTGATCTGGCGCACAAAGGTCGATTTTCCGGCGCCGTTGTCGCCCACGATGGCCACATGTTCGCCCGCCTGCAGCTCGAAATCGGCATTCTCGAGCGCGTGCACACCGCCGTAATGCTTGGTCAGCCCTTC
>JAACUH010000179.1 GCA_009993005.1 Rhodobacterales bacterium | reverse complement strand
CGATGAACGAGCGCCTCGTGCGCGCCGAGGTGGGCGCCAAGCATGACGCCGAGCGCATGCGCAAGCACGACGTCATTCTCGGCCTGCTCTACGAGGAGGCGCGACGCGGCAAGCTCTACACATTGGCGCAGTTCTCCGAAGCTTTTGAGAATACCGGGGGCCTCGGCGGGCGGACCATCGTCCACGACCGGCTCAGCGTTCTCGCCACCAAGGGCAAGGTCAAGTTCATCCGCGGCCCCGCCGCCACGCGCATCGGCCTGGCCGCGGAGCGGAGCAAGTACGGCTATCTCTGCGTCGAGGGAATGCTGTTTGGCACGGGCGGCGAGACCGTCGATCCCGACACGGGCGAGGTCACGCCCGAGCTGATCCCGGCGCTGCCCAGCCACTACAAATGCCCGCAGACCGGGGCCGTCCTGCCCGTCGAGAACCCCTCCGTCTGGGTCTACCAGGAGGAGGACGAGGCATGAGAATGCACGCCGTTCCCCGCCGCGAATTCTGGCTCTGCAGCCCCGGATTCTGGCCAGAATCCGCAAATTCTGCGTCCCGCGTGAAATCTGGATTCTGGCTTTTCCGATTTCATTTCAGCGGCTTGGAAGGTGCTTTCCAGAATCCGGAAGGCCCTTTCCGAATTCTGCTCCGGAGTCTGGAAGTTCTGTTTTGGATCAATGCCTTGGAGCAGATTTCAGAATTCGGAAAACGCCCCCCTAAAGGGGTAGGTGACCTCCCCGCCAAGCGCGGGAGGGTCACCACCTACCCCTGGGCAATCTCAAAGGCTGCATGTCCCGCCCGTCACCCCATCGAGCAGCAACCCGGAAAGGAGCCCATCATGGCCCACGCATCTCTGACCCCGACACCCATGAGCGCCCTGTGCCCCGGCGTGCCGGTCGTCCTCGCCCTCGATCTCGGCACCACGACCGGCTGGGCCTTGCAGGCCGCGGACGGTCTGATCACCAGCGGCACCGTGTCCTTCCGGCCCAGCCGCTACGACGGCGGCGGCATGCGCTACCTGCGGTTCCGG
>JAACUH010000178.1 GCA_009993005.1 Rhodobacterales bacterium | reverse complement strand
GCAGAAGGCGGAGGCGATCCACGCCAAGGCGTTCCGCATGGGCGCCACGGTGCTGCCCATCGGCGGCCTCTACAAGCTGCGCCGGTCGGGGGAGACGCACGCCTGGGGCGCGCAGCTGATGCATGTCATGCAGTCGGCGTGCGCCACCGGCAACTACGACCTGTGGAAGCAGTATTCCAAGGGGATGCAGTCGCAGCCGCCGATCCACCTGCGCGACCTGCTGGACTTCAAGCCCCGCGGCGCCGCCGTGCCGATCGAGGAGGTGGAGTCCATCACCTCCATCCGCAAGCGGTTCGTGACGCCGGGCATGAGCCTCGGCGCGCTGAGCCCGGAGGCGCACAAGACGCTGAACATCGCCATGAACCGGATCGGCGCCAAGTCCGACTCGGGCGAGGGGGGGGAGGACCCGGCCCACTTCCACCCGATGCCCAACGGCGACAACGCCAGCGCCAAGATCAAGCAGGTGGCGTCCGGCCGCTTCGGCGTCACGGCGGAGTATCTGAACGCCTGCGAGGAGCTTGAGATCAAGGTCGCGCAGGGCGCCAAGCCCGGCGAAGGCGGGCAGCTGCCCGGCTTCAAGGTGACGGAGATGATCGCGAAGCTGCGCCACGCGACGCCGGGCGTGACGCTGATCAGCCCGCCGCCGCACCACGACATCTATTCGATCGAGGATCTGGCGCAGCTGATCTACGACCTCAAGCAGATCAACCCGGACGCCAAGGTCTGCGTGAAGCTGGTCGCCTCGACCGGCGTGGGCACCATCGCGGCGGGGGTGGCGAAGGCGAAGGCCGACGTCATCCTGATCTCCGGCCACAATGGCGGCACCGGGGCGAGCCCGCAGACCTCCATCAAGTACGCGGGCCTGCCGTGGGAGATGGGCCTGACCGAGGCGCATCAGGTGCTGGCGCTCAACAAGCTGCGCGAGCGAGTGACCCTGCGCACCGACGGCGGCCTGCGCACCGGGCGCGACATCGTGATCGCCGCGATGATGGGCGCGGAGGAGTTCGGGATAGGCACCGCGGCGCTGGT
>JAACUH010000177.1 GCA_009993005.1 Rhodobacterales bacterium | reverse complement strand
CGATGATCCGCAGACATGTCAGCCCCATATTTCACTGCAAGTCCGGAAATTAGCCGTTTCGAAAATTTCAAGAAAGCCTAATTCTGACGAACCCGCCAAAAAAGCCGCTCTGGCGGCGCATGCGCGCCAGCAGCGTCCGCAATCGCCGCAATGGGATGACCTATTTAGTCGGATTTTCGCGATGAAGCGCCAAACGAACGCCATTGAAGCGCCATGCAGAGTGGCGCCCTCCACCTGAATCACCTGATTCACTCTAATTTTTGAACAGGAGAAAGCCTCAACGGGCTTATTCGCTTTCTATTGACAAAAAGCCATATCAACAGCGCCATGATTGCAGATTCGAGCACAGCAGCCGGCCAACGGCGCGACAGACAGCCCGTAAAGGCCGTCGCGACAGGCGGCCCCGAAACGGGCGAGACCGGACGCCGCCGCGCATGGCGACGCTCCAATGAAGAGGCGCGGCGTCCTCCAAGGCGAACAGGAGAGCATGATCATGGCGATGATGCGACGACAGCCCTGCATCGTGGGGCCGGCGGCAGGGGGGCGCAAATACGATCTGCTGACCTGGGCGGCGGTGGCGGGTTTGCACAACCATGCGCTGTCGCCGTCGCTGGCGCCGTCGCTGGCGCTGCGGCTGATCGCGTTAGTGACCGCGCGCTACAACTGAGCGCTGGATATGGCCTCGGTCGGCCATGACGAGCTTGCGCGGCTCTGGTGGGTCAGCCGCCGCACCGTGATCCGCGACATCGAAAAGCTGCGCGCCGCCGGGCTGATCGCAGTCGCGCGACCGGCGCGGCGGGGCAGGGTGGCCGCCTATCGGCTGGAACAGGCCGCCTTCGTGGCGCTGGCGGCGCCGCTCAGCCACGCCATGGCGCCCGACCTTGCCGCGCGCATAGCGAACAACGGCGATGCCGAAGCCCCGCCGGACAGCGCGGCGGGGCTGGGGGCCGCGCGCACCGTGGTGGCGCTGTTTCCCAACGCGGCGCCGCACGGGG
>JAACUH010000176.1:363-1149 GCA_009993005.1 Rhodobacterales bacterium | reverse complement strand
CAAGCTCCAGATCGCCGGGCTGAACACGGGACACGATACCGTGATCGAGCGCCCCGGCGCCCGCGCGGGCGCGCATTCGGTGTGGTATTTCCGAGGGGCGGAATTGCTGGCCGTGGACGCGATGAACGACGCGCGCGCCTACATGACCGCCAAGCGCTGGCTGGAGGCCGGGGTGTCGCCCGACCCTGCCCGGATCGCGGATTCGGCCTGCGACTTGCGCGACGCCGCGTGATTGTTCTCAATATAGCGACAAACAAGCCATTATATCCCTGTTTATCCTGATTATGCGCCATAGTAGCTAAGCAGCGCGATATCTTTTAGCCACAGGAGCCCCACATGCGCCCCACCGCCCTAGCCTTCGCCGCCGCGCTCGCCGCCGCGCCCGCCGCCGGGTTCGCCGACGCCTTCGCCTTCGACCCCGGCCATACCGAAGTGCGCATCTACTGGAACCACGCCGGATTCTCCGAACAGTCGGCGGAGTTTCATGTTCTCGACGGCGGCGTGACCTTCTCGCCCGACGCGCTGGACGCGACCGGGGTGGACGTCACGGTGAAGGTTGACAGCATCGACACCGGGATCAAGGCGCTCGACACGCACCTCAAGTCCGCCGACTTCTTCGACGCCGGGAACTTTCCCGACGCGCGTTTCGTCTCCACCGGCGTCGAGCAGACCGGCGAACGGACCGCGAAGATGACCGGCGATCTGACCCTGCGCGGCGTCACCAGGCCGGTCACGCTCGATGTGACCGTGGTCAACTACGGCGAGCACCCGGTCGGCGCGTTCTAC
>JAACUH010000176.1:0-324 GCA_009993005.1 Rhodobacterales bacterium | reverse complement strand
GCCTTCATCCCGGTCGCATCGGACGAAATCCGCGTGGTGATCTCGACCGAGTTGAAGGCGCAGTAGGGCAGCGGCGCGCCGCCTCGGCGGGCGGCCCCGGCACGCGGCCGGGGCCCGCGCTTCAGGCGCTCACAGCCCCTGCCCCGCCGCCCGGCGCAGCACCATGACGCGGGTTTCGCCGTGGCGGCGGTCGTCCTCGACCGTCCAGCCGTCCAGCCCCTCCACCGCCTCTTCGGTGTGGACCTCCAGCACCGCCAGCGCCTCGGGCGCCAGCCAGCCGCCCGCCGACACAGCGCGCAGGGCGACCGGCCCCAGCCCGGAACG
>JAACUH010000175.1:544-900 GCA_009993005.1 Rhodobacterales bacterium | reverse complement strand
CAGGGCAATCGGGGGGCGGAGTATCCCCACCACATCCTGCAACGCCAGCACAAGACGGGGGCGCACCCGACCGAGGCGGGTGCGAAACGCGCCCGCCTGGGGGCGGTCGGGCGCGTCCCCGTCGCTGCGCGCCGGGGAAGGGAAAAAAGGGAATGAATGGCGGGTTCACCCGATTGCCCGGTTGAACCCCACCGCCGGACCGGGCACCCTGCCAATCAAACGGAGACCGCCATGACCACCGATTTCACCGCCACCCGCGCGCTGTTCGACCTGCCGCAGGGCGTGACCTACCTTGACGGCAACTCGCTGGGCCCGCTGCCGCGCGCCGCCGCCGCCCGGGTGGCGCAGACCGTGAC
>JAACUH010000175.1:0-320 GCA_009993005.1 Rhodobacterales bacterium | reverse complement strand
ATCTCTACATGGCCGAAGGCCTCGTGCGCACCCTGGGCGATGGCTACAGCCTCAAGACCGTGGCCCCCGAAAATGTCGCCGCTGCGATGGACGAGACCGTCGCGGTGACCCTGATCACCGAAGTCGATTACCGCACCGGGCGAAAACACGACATGGCGGCCTTGACCGGCCGCACCCACGCCGTGGGGGCGCTGACGGTCTGGGATCTGGCCCATTCGGCCGGCGCGCTGCCGGTGCATCTCGCCGCCGCCGGGGCCGATTTCGCAGTCGGCTGCACCTACAAATACCTCAACGCCGGCCCCGGCGGCCCGGCCTTCATC
>JAACUH010000172.1 GCA_009993005.1 Rhodobacterales bacterium | reverse complement strand
CCGTGTCCTCGAGCGCCGCGCGCAGCGTGCCCGGGCCTGCGTCGGCGAGGCTGGTGACGGCGATCACCGGGCCGCCGCGGCCGCCGGGGGTGTCGGCGCCAAAACCCGCCGCTCCTGGAAACGCCCCTCCCGCGCCCGCAGGCGCGGCGAGCGCCATGAGCGCAAGCGCCGCCGCCGCCGCCCAGCCCGGCGACGCGGCCCGGGCGCGCTGTTGCCCTGCGGCGCCGTTGCGGCTCATCGATACGGCGTAGTGCGTTTGCATGTTGACCTCCGGTTAGCAGCTTCCGTAGCAGAGATGTGGGGAGTGCGCACTGCGTTGCACCACGCTATGGTCGGCGCGTGTTCCGGGGAGAGAGTGTAAAAAATGATGTCCTTGTCGGACTTCGCCGAGATCGTCGCCAGACAATTCTGGCGCATGGTGATAATCGGTGGTCTGTGCGCCGCCGCCGCCGCCTATGCGCTGTTGTCGATGACGCCGTCGTTCGAGGCGCGCACCCTGCTGCTCTACAAGCTTGGCCGTGAGTATCTGTTCGTCCCTGACATCGGCGAGGTCGGCCCGGGCGTTCGGGCGCCTGACCCTGGCGATCTGCAGCAGATCATCGGGGCCGAGATGCAGATCATCGCAAACCGAGAGCTGCGGCGGCGTTTCATCGACGAGTTCGGCGCCGCGCGCATCTTCCCGGATTTCGTCGAGGGCCCGGACGCCGAAGAAGCTGCGATCGAGGCGCTGAGCGGCATGGTGTCGGTAGGCTTGATCCCGAACACGCTCATGGTGGACGTCCGCGTCCGGCATCCCGATCCCGCCGTCGCCGCCGACATGGCCAACGCGCTGGTGGCGCTCTACTTCAAGCGGCGCAATGCGGTGTTCGCCGGTCGGGATGCGGAGTACTATCGCAGTCGGCTACTCTCGGCGCAGGCGGCGGTCGACCGGCTGTCGGCCGAGACG
>JAACUH010000173.1 GCA_009993005.1 Rhodobacterales bacterium | reverse complement strand
GCCGAGGCGTTCCTGCAATTCGTGATGAACGGATCGCTCTATCAGGGCAGCAAACCGGTGATGTGGTCGCCCATGGAGCAGACCGCGCTGGCCGAGGCGGAGGTCGAGTATCACGACCGTCAGGTGGAGACGGTGTGGGTGAAGTTTCCGGTTTTGGGGCTCAATTATGACGTAAGTGCGCGGCCAGAGCTTTTTGACGAACGCAGGTCAGAGGATTTGATGATCCAAGAGGCAAGCGTGGTCATCTGGACCACTACCCCTTGGACCATCCCCTCCAACCGCGCCGTCGCCTTCGGCACCGACATCTCCTACGGCCTCTACGAGATCATGGAGGCGCCCGAAGACAACTGGGTGAAGCCCGGCGAGCGGCTGGTGATGGCCGACGCATTGGCGGAAGGCGTTCTGTCTCGCGCGCGAGTGTCCAGTTTCAAACGCCAAGTGGATATCCCGCCGTATGTCCTCGCCGGTCTCACCTGCGCCCACCCCCTCGCCAAATTGGACCCGTTCTGGACCTACGAAGTCCCCCTCCTTCCCGCCGATTTCGTCACCGACGACACCGGCTCGGGCTTCGTGCACTGCGCGCCCTCCCATGGCGAGGACGACTACGAATTGTTCCGCCAGAAGGGGATGCTCGACCGCATCACCCACAACGTCGGCGTCGCGGGCGAGTTCGTGGACAGCGTGCCGTTCTTCGCCGGCCTGCACATCCTCGACCGCAAGGGCCGCGAAGGCCCGGCCAACAAGGCGGTGCTCGACAAGCTGCGCGAGGTCGGCGCGCTGGTGGCGACGCAGCGTCAGACGATCTCCGACGCGCATAGCTGGCGCTCCAAGGCGCCGGTGATCCGGCTGAACCGTCCGCAGTGGTTCATCGCCATCGACAGGCCGCTCGAAGACGGCATGGGCGAGAACGGCGACACCATCCGCGAACGCGCGCTGCACTCCATCGACAACCTCGTCAGCTTCACGCCGCCACGCGGAAAGAACCGGCTGCGGGCGATGATCGAGAACCGCCCCGACTGGGTGGTGTCGCGTCAGCG
>JAACUH010000174.1 GCA_009993005.1 Rhodobacterales bacterium | reverse complement strand
GGGGGCGACGACGGCCCAGGGGAATCGTATTTGAGGAATAGGGCTGGCGTTTGAGGTTTTTTGGGATTCTGTAGGGGGTCTTCCTTTCGGGAGGGGGGCCATGGCTCGCTGATCACGATTTTCCGGGAGATGCCGGACCCTCGGCGCGGCAATGCGCAGCGTCATGACATTTTGGACATCCTGACGATCTCGGTTGTGGCGTCGGTGTGCGGGGCGGAAAGCTGTGTGGACTGCGCGGAGTTCGCGGAGAACCGCGAGCGGCTCTTGCGGGAATTTCTACGGCTGGAGAATGGGTTGCCCAGCCACGACACCTTCAGCCGGGTGTTCCGGATGCTCGATCCGGCGGCCTTCGGGCGGGCCTTCGAGGCGTTCCTGAGCGATCTGGGGACCGACGGGTCCTGGGTGCTGGCCATGGACGGCGAGACACTGCGGCGGTCCTTCGACCGCGCTGCGGGGCGCTCGCTTCTGCATGTGGTCACCGCCTTCGGGGTGCGCCTTCGGGGCGGACGCGCGGCTGAGCGTCGGACAGCGCGCCGTCGCCCCCGGCGAGAACGATATCACCGCGGCCCGCGCGCTTCTGGCGACGCTGACGCTCGACGGCGCGGGTCGGTCACCGGCGACGCCATCCACACCCGGGCCGAGACGGCGCAGACGGTGCTCGACCGCGGCGGTGACTACCTTTTCGCGCTGAAGGCGAACCGCCGGCCATGCTGCGCGCGGTGGAGGCGTTGTTCGCCAACCCGCCCGCGCCGCTCGAGGTCTTTACGACCCCCGATGCCGGCCACGGTCGCGTTGAGACCCGCCGCCACCGGACCGCTAGCAAGGAGAATTCCGGACCAGTAAGGAACTCTCCTCACGTCCCTTGCATTCCGGGCATTCCCCAGCGAATTTGGACGTGGGCAGGCAGGAGGGTGCGGTGTACGAGTCGACAGTGACGGCGAAGGGCCAGACGACGCTGCCCAAGGACGTGCGCGATCTTCTCGGCCTCGAGCCGGGCGACCGCATCCGGTATCTCGTCACCGGCGACACCGTCCGCATCCTGCGCCCGCGCAAGGCGATGAGCCTCTGTGGC
>JAACUH010000046.1 GCA_009993005.1 Rhodobacterales bacterium | reverse complement strand
GTTTCTGCCGCCAGACATCCGCCATCACGGCAAAGACGATGATCGCGCCCTTGATCATCTCCTGATAATAGGCATCGACCCGCAGAAAGGTGAAACCCGAGATGATGATGCCAAAGATCAGCATCCCGAGGAACGTGCCGATGATCGACCCGCGCCCGCCGACAAGGCTCACGCCGCCGATCACGGCCATGGCAATGGCGTCAAGCTCGTACATCACGCCCATGCCCGCCTGCGCGGTCAGTTGCCGCGAGGCCGCGACGATGCCCGCGATGGCGGCCAGCATCCCGGCGATGGCATAGACGAGCACCAGATGGCGTTCGACATTGATCCCCGACATCCGCGCGGCGGCGGGGTTGGACCCAATGGCATAGGTCCGCTTGCCATAGAGCGTGTAGGACAGGATGAGCTGGAACAGGATCGCCAGCCCGGCAAAGATATAGACGGGGGTAAAGCCCTGCCCCAGCGCGATGAAGCTCTCGGACGGGTTCGACACCGCCTCGCCGCGGGTCCACCAGTTCGACACGCCGCGCGCAGAGACCATCATCCCCAGCGTGGCGATGAAGGGCGGGATCTTGGCATAGGCCACCAGTGACCCGTTGATGACCCCCGCGAGGATGCCCAGCATCAGCCCGACCAGCAGCGGGATGACGAGCGGCAGATCGACCCAGCCCTGCGCCCAGAACACCGCATTGGTAAAATCCTGGCCGTTGCGGGTGCTCATCTGCCCGAATGAGGTGGCGATGATCGCCGTGGCGCCCACGATGGAGCCTGACGACAGGTCGATGCCGCCGGTGATGATGACCTGCGTGACGCCAATGGCGATGATGCCGACCACGGCCACCTGCAGGATCATGATCCGCAGGATCGCGAGATTGCCGAGGAAGGTGCGTTCGCGCACGATCCAGGCCAGCGCCTCGAAGATCACCGCGATGATGATCAACCCGATGAGCGCGTTGAGTTCGGTCGGCCAGACCCTCTTGGTCTTGATCGCCGGTGCTGCTGTGTCGGTCATGTCCCACCCTTCGTGCGTCACGAACGTGGGGCGCGCAACAGGCGCCCCACGGGATTTTCACCGCGTTGTCAGAGTGGCTCAGTTGGCCGAGAGGAAGTCGCCCACATTGTCGGCGGTGACGAGCTGGAAGGGGATATAGACCTTCTTGTCGGTCGCCTCGCCCCGGATCAGGCGCAGCGCGGTATCGACCGCGCCCCGGCCCTGCCCGGCCGCATCCTGGAACACGGTGATGTCCAGATCGCCAGACTGAAGCGCGGCGAGCGCGTCCTGCGTCGCATCCACGCCCGACACGATGATGTCGCCCATGTCGAGGCCGCCGGCCTTCATCGCCTGGATCGCGCCGATGGCCATTTCGTCATTGTTGGCCAGCACCGCGTCAAAGGTGACGCCGCCGCCCATCCAGTTGGTCATCAGGTCGGCGGCCTCGGTGCGCGACCAGTTGGCGGTCTGCTCTTCGACCACGTTCATGAAGTTGCACATGTCCATGCCGATCACGTCATGGAAATCCTTGGTGCGCTGGACGGCCGCCTGGTTGGACAGCTCGCCGATCATGATGACGACATCCGCGCCGCCCGCCATACCGGCCGCGCGCAGCATCTTGCAGACCTCAAAGGCCGCGAGCGTGCCCGACTCGATCTCGTTGGAGGCGACAAAGGCCTGCCCGTCGGGCAGCGTATCGACGTTGATCGGCTGGCGGTTGACATAGACCAGCGGCACGCCGGCGGCGGCGGCGGCATCGGTCATCGCCTGCGTGGCCGAGGTATCGACCGCATTCACCACGATGGCATCGACGCCGGCGGCGATGAAGTTCTCGATCTGGCTCAGCTGCTTGCCCACGTCATTGGTGGCATCCTCGGCCTGCAGTTCGACACCGTCGAGCTCGCCCGCATAGTTCACCATGCCGTTGCGCAGCACGGTCAGGAAATTGTCGTCAAAGGTCGCCATCGTCAGCCCGATCGTCTCGGACATGGCAGTGGTCGAGAGCAGCGAGACGAGGCCCGCCGCGATCATGGTCTTTTTCATCTTGTCTTCCTCCCAGAACCGGCGTCCGGCGCGCCGCATGTAGTCACCGGAAGACCCCCTCCCCGGAGGTCCCATTCCGCATCGCGCCGCTCAGGCGGCCTCGGCCGCGAGCTGCGCCTCGATGAATTCGAACGACGCCGCGATGGCGGCGACCGGGTCGGCCAGCGCATGTGTCTGCGGCGCAAAGGCCTCGAAGGACAGCGGCCCGGCATAGCCCGCAGCCCGCAGCGCCCGGATCTGCGCGACATTGCCCAGCCGGTCGGCAGCATCGACCAGACCCCGGTGCGCATCGGTCATGTCGGCCGCAGCGAGGGTGGCATCGACGACGCCGGACAGGTGCACGATCCCGGTCTGTTGCGCAAAAAACGGGCCCGCCCCGGCCAGATGGTGGTGAAAGGTGTCATGGACCAGCCGGAACCTCTCGGTCACGCCCAGCGCCGCGATCGCCTCGACCGCCTCGCTCTTGTGGCGCAGCGCGCAGATGTCAAAGCCCAGCGGCTCCACAAGACCCACCAGCCCGTGGTCTTCCAGAATCGGGGCCAGTTCACGCAGCGCCAGCCGCAGGTTGGCCTGCCGCTCTCCGTTGCCCATGCCAAGGTTGTCGTTGCGCGGGATCAGGCTCACCGCTTCGGCGCCGCAGGCGACCGCGATCCGCATCAGGGCGCGCGCCTCGGCCGCCTTGTCGGCGGACCAGTCGTTGAACCGCTTGACCTCTGCCAGGGCCAGGATGCGCAGACCGTGGTCACGCACGATCGCCCCGGCCTCGGCCGGGTCCAGCCCGTCAAAAAGCGGTTGCGGCAGGTCGTTGCGCAACTCGATCCCGACACAGCCCAACGCGGCCGCCGTCGCAACAAGGTCGCGAAACCCCATCCGCGCCACGGTCATGTGGTTGAGCGCCCTGCCTTGCATCCCGTCCCCCGCCATGAGCCCGACCGTTCCACGCCATTGCAGGCCAGGCTGCGGTCCCCACGACTGATCCCTCTGGGGCCGAGCAAACAGGCGGCCATCACGATTCGTCAACGCGGGGCGGGTCATTTGCATCAACTCTGACGAAGGGCCGTCATCGCGATGATGTCTTTTCGTCAGGCCCGGCCGCTCAGACCGACTCGGGCAGCACCAGTTCGGGCCGCAGGAAATGCTGCCCCGTCACATCGGTCATGCCATTGAGCACCGCGTCGATCATCAAGGCGACAAGGTCGCGGCAGACCTGACCCAGCGGCGTCGCGATGACCATGGTCAGATAGCGGTCCATCAGCGCGGCGCGGCTGTCGGGCGTGACCTCGTTGACCACCAGGCTGACCTCACCGGGGCGGCGCGCCTCGCGCACGGCGGCGATGGCCCCCTCCATCCCGCCACCCGCGCAATAGATGCCCCGCAAGTCCGGGTGCCGCTCGAGCAGGTCCAGCGTGGCCTCATAGGTCAACTGCCGCGTCTCGAGGTTCACCAACGTGTCGAGCACCGTGAACTGCGGCGCGAACTCTCTGAAATAACTTCGAAATCCCGTCTCTCGCAGCTCGTGCCCATGCCAGCGGTAGCCACCGACAAAGACCCCCACCTTGCCCGCGCGATGGGCCGACATGGCGATGACAGAGGCCGCGATGCGGCCCACTCTGACGTTGTTCAGCCCGACATAGGTTTGCCGCACCCCCTGCGCAAAGTCGTTGAGCAAGGCAAAGGTCGGGATGCCGGCGGCCTTGAGTTCGGTGACGGCCTCGGTGATGTCATGGTGGGTGACGGCGCTGGCCGCGATGGCATCCACGCGCCCGCGCATCCCGAGCATCAAGGCGCTGAAATCGGCCGGGGTCTGGGACGGCGAAAACACCACCTCGGCACGCCCCCGGATGCTGGTCGCGCCTTCGACGGCGGCGTGGATCTCTTTTACAAACTCTTGATAAAACGCCTGTTTTTCCTTGTGCAAGACAAAGCCGAACCGCATTTCCGGCAGGTCGCGGCTAAGCCGCTGGCCGATCAACGGGGCGGCATGATACCCGACACGGCGCGCGGCCTCATAGACCCGGCGCGCGGTTTCCTCGCGCACGGCCTCGCGGGCGTTGAGCACGCGGTCCACGGTCGCCATGCTCACCCCCGCCTCGCGGGCGACATCCGTGATTGTCGGTCTGCGGGCCATGACGCCTGCCTTTCCTGATTACTTTTCGTCATTTCTGCGCGCCATCATGATGGATTTTGACGAAATTCCAACCGCTATTGATTGGGTCCGTCCGACAGTCGCGGCCAGGTCTTGGGTCAAGGATGCGGCGGGCGCCGCGGCCGGGGGGACAGAGCCATCGCGACACGCGACGACAATCTGCTGGGCGAGGATGGGCGCCGGGCCCCCGTGACCGGCCCGGCACAAGACTTTGACCGGCCCGGCAGGAGACTTTTCGGACAAATGGCCCTTGCACAGGGAAACATTTGCTTTATGTAATGTTTCGCTGCCGCTGTTAGAAGATTGGCAAGCCCGACACGCTATCGATTCTGCAAGGCCACGAAAGGACACCCTCGCGATGACCCTGATTTCTGCACCCCACAAGACCGCACATGGTGACATGTCGCAATGCTGACCGATTTCACCCCCTGGCAGTCGCTCTTTGGCGGCTCTCTGATCGGGCTCGCCTCGGTCCTGCTGATGCTGGTGCATGGCCGGATCATGGGCGCCACCGGCATTCTCGCGGGCGCCTTCGTGCCCGAGGCGCCGGGCGACCGGGGCTGGCGGATCGCGATCCTCGCCGGCATGGTCTCGGGTCCGTTGGTGTTCTGGCTTGCGACCGGTGCGATGCCCGCCGTCGAGGTGCCGGTCTCGACCACGATGATGATTGTCGGCGGCTTCATCGTCGGGCTTGGCGTGACCTTTGGCTCTGGCTGCACCTCGGGCCACGGGGTCTGCGGCATGGCACGTCTGTCGCGCCGGTCAATTGCCGCGACCTTGACCTTCATGCTGACCACGGCGGCGACAGTCTATGTCGTCCGTCATGTGATGGGGGGCTGATCCATGCGACTGTTTCTTGCCTATGTGATCGGCCTTGTCTTTGGCCTCGGGATATCCATCTCGGGCATGGCCAACCCTGCGAAAGTGCTCAATTTCTTTGACTTCGCAGGCAGCTGGGACCCCAGCCTCGCCTTTGTGATGGGCGGCGCTTTCGTGGTGGCCTTCATCGGCTACCGCCTGGTGTTCCGCCGGCCGGCCCCGCTCCTGGCGCCGCGCTTTGCGGTGCCGGGCAACACCCGGCTCGACGCAAAGCTGCTGGGCGGCGCGGCGGTGTTCGGGATCGGCTGGGGCATCTCGGGCTTTTGCCCCGGCGGATCGCTTCCGGCGCTCGGGACCGGGAACACCGAGGTCTACATCTTTACCGGTGCGCTTTTGGCGGGGATCATCGCCGCAAAGCTGCTGATGCAATTCACCATCAAATGGTCCAGTGCGCGCGCTGCGGCCTGACAGGAACGGAGAAACAGAAATGACCGACTATCCCGTCAACATGTCCCTGACCCCCGAGGTCAAAGGCTTCTTTGACGCCGCGACCAACACCATCAGCTATGTCGTGCGCGACCCTGCCTCGACCTCCTGCGCCATCATCGACAGCGTGATGGACATCGACTATGCCGCAGGCCGCATCACCTTTGACCATGCCGATGCGATGATCGCCTGGATCGAGGAAAACGGCCTCACGCTCGAATGGCTGATCGAGACACATGTGCATGCCGACCACCTGTCGGCCGCGCCCTATATCCAGGGGCGGCTGGGCGGCAAGATCGGCATCGGCGACAAGATCACCGTGGTGCAGGACACCTTTGGCAAGGTGTTCAACGAGGGGACGGAGTTCCAGCGCGACGGGTCGCAGTTCGACCGGCTCTTTGCCGACGGCGACAGCTACCAGATCGGCACCATGACGGCCTTCGTCATGCATACGCCCGGCCATACGCCCGCCTGCATGGTGCATGTGATCGGCGACGCCGCCTTTGTCGGCGACACGCTGTTCATGCCTGACGGCGGCTCGGCACGGGCCGATTTCCCCGGCGGCGACGCGGGCGCGCTTTATGACAGCATCCAGAAGGTGCTGGCCCTGCCGGACGAGATGCGCCTGTTCATGTGCCACGACTACGGCCCCAACGGGCGCGACATCGCGTGGGAAACCACGGTCGGCGCGGAAAAGGCGCATAACATCCACGTGGGCCAGGGCGCCACGCGCGAATCCTTTGTCAAGTTCCGCACCGAGCGTGACGCGACCCTCGCCATGCCCCGCCTCATCATCCCCTCGCTGCAGGTGAACATGCGCGCCGGCGAGATTCCGACTGACAAGAGCGGGCATCCCATGCTCAAAGTCCCGGTGAACGGGCTCTAGAGAAAAGGCAGACCATGACCATTCGACCCCTGGACGACACGATCGGCGTATGTGCGCAGATCACTGTAGAGGACCTGCCCGGCATTGCTGCGCAAGGCTACCGCAGCCTGATCTGCAACCGCCCCGATGACGAAGAGCCCGGCCAGCCGAGCTTTGCCGAGATCGCGGCGGCGGCTTCCGCGCTGGGCCTGCAGGCGCGCCACATTCCGGTCGCGGGCGGCGTCTTTCCGCCCGATGCGGTCGCGGCCTTTGGCGCGGCGATGGCCGAATTGCCGGGGCCGGTGCTGGCCTACTGCCGCTCTGGCGCGCGCTCGACCACGATGCGGCAGCTCAGCGTCGGCTGATACCGCGGCAAACCGACTGACACACTGACAGACAGGCGCGGCCCCAGACGGGCCGCGCCCCCGATCTCCATTTTTGCAGGGCAACCGCCATGACCCGTTTCTCCCTCGCCCGCTATCTGCCGATCCTCGACTGGGGGCGCAGCTATGGCCGTGCGGACCTGTCGAACGACATGGTGGCCGCGGTGATCGTAACGATCATGCTGATCCCGCAGTCGCTGGCCTATGCGCTGCTGGCCGGCCTGCCGCCCGAAATGGGCATCTATGCCTCGATCATGCCGATCATCCTCTACGCCATTTTCGGCACCTCGCGGGCGCTGGCGGTCGGGCCGGTCGCGGTCGTGTCGCTGATGACGGCGGCCGCGGTGGGTCAGGTCGCGGCGAGCGGGACCGCGGGCTATATCACCGCCGCGATCACGCTGGCGGGGCTGTCGGGCGCGATGCTCTTGTTGATGGGGGTGCTGCGGCTGGGGTTTCTGGCGAATTTCCTGTCGCACCCGGTGATCGCGGGTTTCATCACCGCGAGCGGCATCCTGATCGCGACAAGCCAGCTTGGCCATATCTTCGGCGTCCGGGCCGAGGGCCATACCCTGCCCGAGATGCTCTGGTCGCTGGGCGCGCAGATCGGTCAGGTCAAGCCTGTGACGCTGGCCATCGGGGTGGCGGCGACCGTTTTCCTGTTCTGGGTGCGGCGCGGGCTCAAGCCGTTGTTGCTGGGTCTCGGCCTGCCGCTGCGGATCGCGGATGTGATCACAAAGGCCGGGCCGGTCTTTGCCGTGGCCGCGATCACGGCGGTGGTCTGGGGGTTCGACCTCGCCGCGGCTGGCGTGGCCATCGTGGGGGTGGTGCCGCAGAGCCTGCCGCCCCTCACCCTGCCCTCTTTCGACCCGGCTCTCGTTCAGTCGCTGCTGCTGCCGGCGCTGCTGATCTCGGTCGTGGGGTTCGTCGAATCGGTCTCGGTCGCGCAGACGCTGGCCGCCAAGAAACGCCAGCGCATCCGCCCGGACCAGGAGCTGATCGGGCTCGGCGCCGCCAATATCGGCGCATCGCTCACCGGCGGCTTTCCGGTCACGGGCGGCTTTGCCCGCTCGGTGGTGAATTTCGACGCCGGTGCCGCGACACCTGCCGCCGGGGCCTTTACCGCCGTGGGTCTGGCCATCGCCGCGGTGGCCCTGACCCCGCTGATCCATTTCCTGCCCAAGGCGACGCTGGCAGCCACGATCATCGTGGCCGTGCTGTCGCTGGTGGACCTCGGCATTCTCAAGCGCGCCTGGACCTATTCACAGGCCGATTTCTGGGCGGTGGCCGTGACCATCGGGGTTACATTGGGTCTGGGGGTCGAGGCAGGCGTGTCCTCGGGCGTGGCGTTGTCGGTGCTCTTGCACCTTTGGAAAACCTCGCGCCCGCATGTGGCCGAGGTGGGCCTTGTTCCCGGCACCCAGCATTTCCGCAACATCAACCGTCATGCCGTGCTGACCGACCCGGCCGTGCTGAGCCTGCGGGTGGACGAAAGCCTCTATTTCGCCAATGCGCGGTTTCTGGAGGATTACATCCATGACCGCGTGGTGGCCGACTGTCCGGTCCGCGACGTGGTGCTGATGTGCTCGGCCATCAACGCCATCGACATGAGCGCACTGGAAAGCCTCGAGGCGATCAATGCGCGGCTCGGCGCGATGGGCGTGCGGCTGCACCTGTCCGAGGTCAAGGGCCCGGTGATGGACCGGCTCAAGCGGTCGCATTTCCTCGACGCGCTGTCGGGGCAGGTGTTCCTGTCGCAGTATGATGCGATCCGCGCGCTGACGGCGCTGGCCGACGACAGCCTGCCGCAGGCTGAGGAATGAGGGTGCGGAGCCTCCGGCGGGAGTATTTTCAGCACAGAGAAGCCTGGGCAGAGAGAATCCCCGGCAGGTTCAGCCCATTGTCACGGGCACAGGCCCGCGCGATGTCATAGCCCGCATCGGCATGGCGCATGACGCCGGTAGCGGGGTCGTTCCAGAGCACGCGGGCGAGGCGGCGCGCGGCGTCATCGGTGCCATCGGCCACGATGACCATCCCGGAATGCTGGCTGTAGCCCATGCCGACACCGCCGCCGTGATGCAGGCTGACCCAGGTCGCGCCCGAGGCGGTGTTGAGCAGCGCGTTGAGCAGCGGCCAGTCCGACACCGCGTCGGAGCCGTCGCGCATCGCCTCCGTCTCGCGGTTGGGCGAGGCGACGGAGCCCGAATCGAGGTGATCGCGTCCGATCACGATCGGGGCCGAGACCTCGCCTTTGCGCACCATCTCGTTGAAGGCGAGGCCAAGCTTGTGCCGCAACCCGAGGCCGACCCAGCAGATCCGCGCCGGCAGGCCCTGAAAGGCGATCCGTTCGCGCGCCATGTCGAGCCAATGGTGCAGATGCGGGTCGTCGATCAGTTCCTTCACCTTGGCATCGGTGCGGTAGATGTCCTCGGAGTCGCCTGACAGCGCGCACCAGCGAAACGGCCCGATGCCCCGACAGAACAGCGGGCGGATGTAGGCGGGCACGAAACCCGGAAAGGCAAAGGCGGTCTCGAGCCCCTCATCCAGCGCCACCTGCCTGATATTGTTTCCATAATCGAGCGTCGGCACGCCCGCGTTCCAGAAATCGACCATCGCCGCGACATGGGTGCGCATCGAGGCGCGGGCGGCGGCCTCGACCGCCTTGGGCGCGCTTTCCTGCCGCGCGCGCCACTCTGCCACGCTCCAGCCCTGCGGCAGGTAGCCGTGGATGGGGTCATGGGCCGAGGTCTGGTCGGTGACGATATCGGGGCGGACACCCTGGCGGTAGAGTTCGGGGAACACATCCGCCGCATTGCCGATCAGCGCCACGGATTTCGCCTCTCCGGCGGCGGTCCAGCGGGCGATCATGGCGAGCGCCTCGTCCAGATCATGGGTCTTTTCATCGACATAGCGGGTGCGCAGGCGGAAATCGGCGCGCGTCTCGTCGCATTCGACGGCGAGGCAGCAGGCCCCCGCCATCACCGCCGCCAATGGTTGCGCGCCGCCCATGCCGCCCAGACCCGCGGTCAGGATCCAGCGCCCGGAGAGGGAACCACCGTAGTGCTGGCGCCCCGCCTCGACAAAGGTCTCGTAGGTGCCCTGCACGATGCCCTGCGTGCCGATGTAGATCCAGGACCCCGCCGTCATCTGCCCATACATGGCGAGCCCCTTGCGGTCGAGTTCGTTGAAATGGTCCCAGGTCGCCCAATGCGGCACGAGATTGGAATTGGCGATCAGCACGCGGGGCGCATCGGGATGGGTGCGGAACACCCCCACCGGCTTGCCCGACTGCACCAGCAGCGTCTCGTCGGCCTCGAGCGCCTTGAGGCTCGCCACGATCATGTCGAAATCGGCCCAGGTGCGCGCGGCGCGGCCGATGCCGCCATAGACCACCAGTTCATGCGGGTTTTCGGCCACATCGGGGTGCAGGTTGTTCATCAGCATCCGCATCGGCGCCTCGGTGAGCCAGCTCTTGGCCGTGATCGTGGAGCCGGTCGCGGGAAAGATGTCGCGGGTGTTGTGCCGGGGGTTGGTCATGGTTCTGCCTTCACTGTGGGGGCGAGGTCATTGATCGTGTTCAGGATTTCGCGCAGATGGGCGCGCAGGCGCCGGGCCTTGGCCGGGGCATGGGCAAACGGGGCCGCCTCGGTGTCGAGGTAGGTCGATTGCGCCAGTTCCATCTGGATCGCGTGCCAGCCCTGCGCGGGGCGGCCATAGTGGCGGGTCGTCCATCCGCCCTTGAACCGGCCATTGGTCACGCTGGTATAGCCCGGCGCGCGGGCACAGATCGCGGCGACGGCCTCGGCCAGCGGCGCGGCACAGGCGGCACCGTCATTGGTCCCGATGTTGAAATCGGGCAGGATGCCGTCGAAAAGATAGGGGATGCGCGAGCGGATCGAATGGGCGTCATAGAGGATGGCAATGCCATGCCGGGCGTGGATGCGCGCCATCTCGGCGGCCAGCGCGGCATGGTAGGGCGCATGGAACGCGGCGCGGCGGCGCGCGGCCTCGGCCGCATCGGGCGGTGTGGTCCAGAGCGGCGCACCGTCGAAGTCGGTGAGCGGGACAAGGCCGGTCGTGTTCTGCCCCGGATAGAGGCTCGCGCCGTCAGGCGCCCGGTTCGCGTCGATCACATAGCGGTGAAAGGTCGCGCGAACGACTGTAAGATCGGCTCGCAAGCCTCTGTAAAGCTTATCAATATGCCAATCCGTATCGGCCAGCGCCCGACCATTGGCATTCAGCCGCGTGGCGATATCCGCGGGGACAAAGGCACCCGTATGCGGAAGCGCCAGCAGGATCGGCCCCGCGCCGCGCCGGACCGTGACCGGCGTCACAGTCGCACCCCGGCCACGCGGGCAAGCGCACCCGACGACACAATCGCCGCTGCGGCCGCGATGTCTGGCGCCATGTAGCGATCCTCGGCCAATGGTGGGATCTCGGCCCGGATATGGGCCAGAACCCCCTGCAAGGCGGGACTGGTTGTCAACGGCGCGCGAAAACCGATGCCCTGCGCGGCGCAGATCGTCTCGACCCCGAGGATCACGGCGAGGTTCGCGTTCATCCGCCGCAAGCGGCGCGCGCCATGGGCGGCCATGCTCACATGGTCCTCCTGGTTGGCCGAGGTCGGCGTGCTATCGGTCGAACAGGGATTGGCCAGATGCTTGTTCTCGCTCATCAGCGCGGCGGTCGTCACCTCTGCGATCATCAGGCCGGAGTTCAGCCCCGGCGCGGGCGTGAGGAACGGCGGCAGGTCAAAGCTGAGTGTGGGGTCCACCATCAGCGCCACCCGGCGCTGCGCAATCGCGCCGATTTCGGCAATGGCCAGCGCGATCTGGTCGGCGGCAAAGGCCACGGGTTCGGCATGGAAATTGCCACCCGAGGCGATCAGCCCGTCCTCGACCAGCACCAGAGGGTTATCCGTGACTGCATTCGCTTCGACCTCCAATGTATTGGCTGCAAACGACAAAAGGTCCAGAGCCGCGCCCGTCACCTGCGGCTGGCAGCGGATGCAATAGGGGTCCTGCACGCGGGTATCGCCTTCGCGGTGGCTCTCGCGGATGGCGCTGCCCTCCATCAGCGCGCGCATCGCGGCGGCGACCGCGATCTGCCCCTTGTGGCCACGCAGCGCGTGGATGGCCGGGTGCAGCGGTGCGGTCGAGCCCATGATGGCATCGGTCGAGAGCGAAGCCGTCACCACCGAAGCCGCCGCCGCGCCCTGCGCGTCCCAGAGCCCGGCCAGCGCGCAGGCGGTCGAGAATTGGGTGCCGTTGATGAGCGCGAGCCCCTCCTTGGGCCCCAGCACTACCGGGGTGAGACCCGCGCGCGCCAGCGCCTCGGCGCCCGGCAGCAGCACGTCACCCAGCCGCGCCGCGCCCGCGCCGATCATCACCGCGGCCATATGCGCCAGCGGGGCGAGGTCGCCCGAGGCGCCGACAGAGCCCTGCACCGGGATCACCGGGGTCACATCCGCCACCAGCATCGCCTCGATCAGCGCGATGATCTCCCAACGCACGCCCGAGGCGCCGCGCCCCAGCGACAGAAGCTTGAGCCCCATCATCAGGCGGGTCGTCGGCACGTCCAGCGGCTCGCCCACGCCACAGCAATGCGACAGGATGAGGTTGCGCTGCAACGTGGCGGTGTCGGCGGCGGCGATCTTGACGCTCGCAAGCTTGCCGAAACCGGTGTTGACGCCATAGACCGCCGCCTCGCCATCCGCCGCCCGCGCCACCAGCGCCGCCGCCGCGGCAACCGGCCCCTGCGCCGCCGGGTCAAGGCGCACCGCAAGGCCGTCGCGCCAGATGCGCTGAAGCTGCGCCAGCGTGGCCGCGCCGGGGGTCAGGGTCAGGGTCATGCGTGGCCTCCGAAAATGCGGGCAAAGAGGGGTGTGGCCCCGATGCGGTAGCTGAGTTCCGCCGGATGGCTGGCGTCCCAGATGGCGAGGTCGGCGCGCATCCCGGCGCGGATCACGCCGCAATCCGCGAGCCCCAGCGCACGGGCCGCATGGCGGGTGACGCCCGCGAGCGCCTCTTCGGGCGTCATGCGGAACAGGGTGCAGGCCATGTTCATTGCCAGCGGCAACGAGGTCATGGGCGAGGATCCGGGGTTGCAATCGGTGGCTACGGCCATGGCCACACCGGCCGCGCGAAAGGCCGCGATGGGGGGCATCTGCGTCTCGCGCAGGGTGTAGAAGGCGCCGGGCAGGATCACCGCGACGGTGCCCGCACTGGCCATGGCCCGTGCATCCGCTTCGGTCGCATATTCCAGATGGTCGGCCGAAAGCGCGCCGTGACGGGCCGCCAGCGTCGCGCCGCCCCGCGCGGAAAGCTGTTCGGCATGCAGTTTCACAGGCAGGCCAAGCGTGCGCGCCACATCAAAGACGCGCTCTATCTGGCTGATATTGAACGCGATCCCCTCGCAGAACCCATCGACCGCATCGACCAGACCTTCGGCATGGGCGGCGCGCAGGCCGGGCAGGCAGATGGCGTCAAGATAGGCATCGGCCGTCATCCCCGGGGGCACGGCATGGGCACCCAGAAAGCTTGTGCGGACCCTCACCTGACGCTCCTCCGCGATGGTGCGGGCGCAGCGCAGCATGGCAAGCTCGGTCTCGCTGTCGAGGCCATAGCCCGATTTCACCTCGATCGCGGTCACCCCTTGCGCCAGCATCGCATCGACCCGCGCGAGGGTTTCCGCCAGCAGCTCTGTCGCCGACGCCGCGCGGGTCGCCGCGACGGTGGACATGATCCCGCCCCCTGCGCGGGCGATATCGGCATAGCTCTCGCCATTCAGCCGCTGCGCGAATTCCCCCGCGCGGTTGCCGGCATGGACCACATGGGTATGGCAGTCGATCAGCCCCGGCGTCACCAGCCGCCCGTCAAGATTGCGGACCTCGCCGGTCCGGGCAGACAGGTCGCGCATCGCCCCGGCCCAGACGATCCGCCCACCCTCGATCACCACCCCGCCATCGGGGATCAGCCCGTATCCGGGGCCGTCCATCGTCGCCAGCGTGGCATGGGTCAGGATCATGGGCGGGTTTTCCAGACTTGATCTCTCTTTGCGGTTGGGATATTATGTCTGCACATAATAACCCTGTCAAGGCGGGTCCGCATGGTGCAAATTCTCTGGGCGGCGCAGGCGCTGCTCGCCGACGGCTGGGCGCGCGATGTGCGCATCGGGATCGGCGCCGACGGGCGCATCGCCTCGGTCATGCCGGGGCAGCCGCGCGCGGGCGCGGCGCACAGGGTGCTCCTGCCTGCCCCGGCGAACCTGCATTCCCACGCCTTTCAGCGCGCGATGGCAGGTCTGACCGAGGCCCGCGGGCCCGATCCGCGCGACAGCTTCTGGACCTGGCGGCAGCTCATGTTCCGCTTTCTCGACCGGCTGACGCCGGACCATATGCGCGCCATCGCGGGTTTCGTGCAGATGGAGATGGCCGAGGCGGGCTATGCCTGCAATGTGGAGTTCCATTACCTTCATCACCGACCTGGCGGGCAAGCCTATGACAACATGGCCGAAATGGCCGCGCAGATCGCCGCCGCCACGGCGCAGAGCGGGATCGGCCTCACGCTTTTGCCGGTGCATTACCAGTTTGGCGGCTGCGACGGGCGCGCGCTCGGCCCCGGACAGCTCCGCTTTGGCACGACCCCGGAGGCCTATCTGCGGCTGCATGACGCGAGCGGCGCGGCACTGCGCGCCCTGCCCGCAGATACCGTGCTGGGCGCCGCGCCCCATTCGCTGCGCGCGGTGTCGCCCGCGGGGATGGCGCGCGCGGCGGGCCTGCCCGGCCCTGTCCACATGCATCTGGCCGAGCAACTGGCCGAAGTGCGCGAGGTCGAGGCGGCGCATGGCGCGCGGCCGGTGGAATATCTGCTCGACAGCATGGACGTCGATGCGCGCTGGTGCCTGATACACGCGACGCAGATGCAACCGCACGAGACGCGGCTGCTCGCGCAGACCGGCGCCGTTGCGGGCCTGTGCCCGATCACCGAGGCCAATCTGGGCGATGGCATCTTTGACGCCATCCGCTGGCGCGACCATGGCGGGCGGTTCGGTATCGGGTCCGACAGCAACCTGCGCATCGGCCTGACCGAGGAATTGCGCGCGCTCGACCATTCGCAACGGCTGCGCGACTCGTCCCGCGCGGCCTTGGCCACCCCCGACAAGAGCACCGGGCGCGTGCTGTTCGAGACCGCGGTCGCGGGCGGGGCGCAGGCGGCGGGGCGCGACAGCGGCGCGATTGCGCCGGGTCTCTGGGCCGACCTTCTGGCGCTCGATGGCGCCTGCACCGATCTGGAGGGGCTGACAGGCGACACCCTGCTCGACGCCTGGATTTTCGCCGGATCGGACAGGATGATGACCGACCTCTGGGCGGCGGGGCGGCACATCGTGACCGGTGGGCGACACATCGCGCGCGATGCGATCACCTCTGCCTACCGCGCCGCGCTGCACGACTTGCGGGCCGCGATATGACCGCAAGACCGGGCAGTTGGCAGGCGATCGAGGCCGAAGTGCTGCGCCGCATCCATGCGCGCGACTGGCCGCCCGGCAGCGCGATCCCCAATGAGGCCGACCTCGCGCAGAGCTTTGGCGTGGCCCGCGCGACCGTCAACCGGGCGCTGCAATCGCTGGCCGAGGCGGGCATTCTCGACCGTCGCCGCAAGGCTGGCACGCGGGTGGCGCTTCACCCGGTGCGCCGCGCGACGCTGCGCATCCCGATCCTGCGCCACGAGGTCGAGGCGGCCGGCCAGCCCTATGCCTGCCGCCTGCTCGCGCGTGACGAGGCGCCGGCGCCCGAGGTGGTGACGCAGGCCCTGCGCCTGCCCTCGGACGCGCCGCTCCTGCACCTGCGCGCGTTGCATCTGGCGGGCGGGGCGCCCCATGCGCTCGAAGAGCGCTGGGTGAATGCGGCCGCCGTGCCCGCGATCCTGTCCGCCCCGCTCGACACGATCAGCGCGAATGAATGGCTGGTCGCCAACGCCCCCTTTACCAGCGGTGATTTCAGCATTGCCGCGGCGAATGCGACGACAGACGAGGCCGCCGCGCTCGCCTGCCAGCCCGGTGCGGCGCTGGTCGAGGTGCTGCGCACCACCTGGGACGGCGCGCGCCCGATCACCTGGGTGCGGCTTCTGCATGCGCCGGGCTACCGGATGCGGATGGCGCTCTAGCCGCGGCGCGGCGCGCCCCGGCAGGGGCCGAACCGCACCGCCAGCGCCAGGATCACGCCCGAGACGACCGCGATCATGCCGGCCGCACTCACCGCGTCCTGTGCGCCCAGCCACAGCGGGCCGTAACCCGCGAGCATATAGCCCAGAACGGCCGAAACCACGGCGAAAACGACGCTCCACGCGACCTGCCGGCCCAGCCTGTCGGTCATCAGCCGCGCGGCGGCGGGCGGGCAGATGAACATCGCGATCACGATGATCGACCCCACCGCATCAAAGGCCGCGACCGCCGCGATGGCTGCGACGGTGACGAGGCCAAAGCCCAGCGCCGTCACCGGGATGCCGATGCTGCGCGCAAAGCCTTCGTCAAAGGTCGCCAGGGCCAGCGGCCGCCAGAACAGCCAGCACAGGGCCACCACGACAACGGCCACCGCCGCGACGCGGGGCAGTTCGGATGGCAATCGCGCAAGCGCCGCAGGGTCGATCAGCGAGCCGGGGCCGGTGGCCGCGAACCAGACGAGGCTTTCGAGATTGCCCATCAGCGCATGTTCGACATCCAGATGCACGGCGCTGGTGTCGGTCTGTTCGAGCAGCAGCACGCCGGCTGCGAAAAAGGTGGTAAAGACGACACCCATCGCGGCCCCCGGTTCGACCCGGCCCAGCCGCTTGACCGCCTCGATCGCGACCACGGCGGCCACCGCCACGGCGGCCGCGCCCAGAAGCATCGGGGCCGCCGCGACCGCTCCGGTGATGACAAAGGCCAGCACGATCCCCGGCAGCACCACATGGCTGATCGCATCGCCCAGCAGCGCCTGCCGCCGCAGCAGCAGGAAATTGCCGACAAGCGCGCAGGTGGCCGCGACGAGGGCGCCGATCAGCAAGGGGGTCAGGCTGAGTTGCAGGAACGCGGTCATGGCGCCGCCTGCCGCAGGGCCCGGACGCGCCTGTGCCGCAAGGCGGCGGGAACCGCGCCCCGCGCCGGCGCGAACAGCAGCGAAACCAGGAAAACCCCCGCCGCCAGCAACACGATGATCGGTCCGGTGGGCAGCGCCGGGGCCAGGGTCGAGATGACGGCCCCCAGATAGCTCGCTGCGCCACCGATTGCCCCCGCAATCCAGACCATCGCCCCAGCCCGGTCGGTCCAGAACCGCGCAGCGACCGCCGGGATGATCAGCAGCGCCACGACCAGGATCAGCCCGACCACCTTGAGCCCGATAACGGTCACCGCCATCACCAGCGCCATGAGAATCAGGTCGGCCCGGCGCGGGCTGATCCCCACAGTCTCGGCAAAGCCGGGGTCAAAGGCCACCAGCAGCAAGGGCCGGCGCAACAGCCAGACCAGCGCCACCGCCACCGCCCCGCCCCCCGCGATCACCAGCGCATCGGCCCAGAGCATCCCCGCCGTCGCACCCAGAAGGAACCCTTCGAGCCCCGCCTGCCGCCCGCCCTGCATCGTCTGGATCACGGTCAGCCCCACGATGCCCGCGCCAAAGAAGACCGACAGGACGGCGCCGATGGCCGCATCCTCGGCCAGCCGGCTTTTCCGCGTGATCCAGTCCACCGTCAAAAGCCCGCACCCCGCGCTCAGCGCCGCGCCCGCCATCAGCCCGGCGAGCGACCGCCCGTCGCCGCCCAGCCAGACCATCACCATGAAGGCCATCGCGACTCCGGGCAGGGTTGCATGGGCCATGGCATCGGCCACCAGCGCCCGCTTGCGCAGCACCATGACGCTGCCCACCGCCCCTGCCGCCACCCCCAGAAGCGCCGCGCCCACCGTCACCAGTGTCGCGTTGTAGCCCGCCTGCAACAGCAGCGCCTGCCAGAACATCAGGCCACCCCCTGCCCTGCGGTCGGCGCCAGCGCAAGCCGGCCGCCATAGGTGGCCTGCAACGCGTCGGGGGTAAAGGCCGTGGCGACAGGGCCTTGGGCAATGGCGCGGCCGTTCATCAGCAGCACCCGGTCAAAATAGCCGGCGACCGTCGCCAGGTCATGATGCACCGCGACGACCGTCCGCCCCGCATCGCGCAGACCTTTGAGAACGCCGATGATGGCGGTTTCGGTGGCGGCATCGACACCGGCAAAGGGTTCGTCGAGCAGGTAGAGATCGGCCTCCTGCGCCAGGGCGCGGGCGAGGAACACGCGCTGCTGCTGGCCGCCTGACAACTGACCGATCTGCCGGGTCGCATAGTCGGCCATGCCGACGCGGGCCAGGCAGTCCTCTGCCAATGCGCGATGGCGGCGATGGACCCGGCCGAGCAGGCCAAGCTGCCGGTAGAGGCCCATCTGGACCACATCGGTGACACGGGTGGGAAAATCCCAGTCCACGCTGGCGCGCTGCGGCACATAGGCGATCCGGCCGCGCACCCGCGCCAGCGGCGCGCCAAAGATCGCAACCTCGCCCGCGCGCCGCGGCACGAGGCCGAGGACCGCGCGCAGCAGCGTCGATTTCCCTGCCCCGTTCGGGCCGATGATCGCGGTCATGGCTCCCGCAGCAAAGTCGGCATCCACCGCGGTGATGGCCGGGTTCTGCGCATAGGCGACCGTCAGGCCGCGCACCGACAGCGCGACGGTCATGATCCCAGCCGCCCCGCCATGCCCCGCGCGGGCGCCGTGCCGCCCAGGGCGCGCGCGATCGTCGTCACGTTGTGGTCGATCATGCCGACATAGGTGCCTTCATAGGTGCCGTCCGGGCCCATGGCATCGGAATAGAGCGTGCCGCCGATGGAAACCTCGTGGCCCCGCGCCGCCGCACCTTCGACCAGCGCGCGCAAGGCGCGGTCCGAGACCGAGCTTTCGACGAACACGGCCGTGATGTTGCGGGTGACCAGCAGATCGACCAGCGCGGTGATCCGCTGCACGCCGGCCTCGCTTTCGGTCGAAATGCCCTGCACGCCCAGCACTTCGAAACCATAGGCCTCACCGAAATAGCCAAAGGCGTCATGCGCGGTCACGAGCACGCGGGCCGGCGCGGGCACGGTGGCGAGCATCCCGGCCGCATAGTCGGACAGCGCGAGGATTTCGTCACGATAGGTCGCGGCGGCGATGGCATAGCCGGCCGCGCCGGCGGGATCGGCCTCGGTGATGGCGGCATGGACCGCGTCCACGACCTGCAACCAGAGTGCCGGCACCATCCACAGATGCGGATCATAGCGGCCGGGATAGTCGGCAAAGGGGCGCAACTGGTCGGGCGGGATCGCATCCGCCACGGCCACGACGCGGCGGCTGCGCGCCATGTCGGCGAGAAAGGCCATGAGTTGCGCCTCGAGCCCGAGCCCGTGCCAGAGCACAAGGTCCGCACCGGCGAGCGCCGCGATGTCGCTGCGGGTCTGGCGGTAGGCATGCGGGTCAACCCCCGGCCCCATCAGCCCGCGCACCGCGATCCTCGTGCCGCCGATCCGCCGGGCCGCATCGGCGATCATGCCGGTGGTCGTCACGACCGAAAGCGCAACTGCCTCCTGCGCGGCGAGCTGGCCGGGAAGGCAGACGGCCGCAAGCCCGGCGATCACCGCGCGGCGGCCGGGGTGTGGCCGGCGCTGCGCGCTATCGCTCAGGCGGGCACGGGAAAAGGGATGTGACTTGTCCATGATGTGAAAATGCGACTTATTCGCAATAAGTCAAGGGCCGTCTGAACAAGGGAGCGCGCCTGAGGGTCTCGGGGGGAGTCTGGGGGCCTGAGGGCCTGAGGGCTTGGGGGGAGTCTGAGTGCCTGGGGGCCTGAGGGCTTGGG
>JAACUH010000171.1 GCA_009993005.1 Rhodobacterales bacterium | reverse complement strand
GTGGCGGCTGACGCCGCGATCATCTCACCCGTCGCGGCATTTCGACTCTCATCCTGATTGTCGCGCACAAGTCACCCAGATTGTCGCGCTACACGGTCGATCTGCCGGTGGAGGGCGCCGCCAGCCTGAAGGCCGCCGTGATCCCGGTGGTGCTGCACTATTCCACGGCCGATCCGCTGGCCTGACCCCGACAACCCGAGGAGACGAACATGGCACGAGCCCAGGGGGCGCGGGCGCTGATGGCGCTTGCGTTCGAGACGACCTATGGGACGCCGCCCGCCAGCGGCTTCACCCGCATGCCCTTCGCCAGCACGTCGCTCGGCGCGGAGCTGCCGCTGCTGAACTCGGAACTGCTGGGCTACGGCCGCGATCCGCTGGCGCCGATCAAGGACGCGGTCACGGCCGATGGCGATGTCGTGGTGCCGCTCGACGCGGAGGCCTTCGGCTTCTGGCTGAAGGCCGCGTTCGGCGCGCCCACGACCACGGGCGCGGAAGCGCCATACAGCCACGAGTTCCAGTCGGGGTCCTGGACGCTGCCCAGCATGTCGATCGAGACCGGCATGCCGGAGGTGCCGCGCTACGCGATGTATTCCGGCTGCGTGCTCGACCAGATCACCTGGCAGATGCAGCGGTCTGGCCTGCTGACGGCAACCGCGCGGCTGGTGGCGCAGGGTGAGACGGTGGGCACGACGACCAGCGCCGGGACGCCTGCCGCGCTGGAGCTGAAGCGCTTCGGGCACTTCAACGGGGCGATTACGCGCAACGGCACGGCGCTCGGCAACGTGGTCTCGGCCGAGATCACCTATGCCAACAACCTCGACCGGATCGAGACCATCCGCTCGGACGGCCGCATCGACGGGGCCGACCCGTCCATCGCGGCGCTGACCGGCCGGATCGAGGTGCGCTTCGCCGACCAGACGCTGGTGACGCAGGCGATCAACGGCGAGGCCTGCGAGTTGGAATTCGCCTACGTCCTGGCCTCGGGCGAGAGCTTCACCTTCACGGTGCACGCCGTCTACCTGCCGCGCCCGCGCATCGAGATTTCCGGGCCGCAGGGCGTGCAGGCGACCTTCGA
>JAACUH010000169.1 GCA_009993005.1 Rhodobacterales bacterium | reverse complement strand
GCTATCGCACGACGAACTGGTCCAGCTACAACGCGTCGCTGCGCAAGCGGGGGTCGCTGCTGATCTGGGTCGATAAGGACATGACCTGGCGCGCGCTGCGTGACGGTCGGCCCGGACGTCCGCCAGTGTTCTCCGATGCCGCTATCCAGTTCTGCCTGTCGATCAAAATCCTGTTCAAGCTGCCGTTGCGCCAGACCGCCGGGATGGTAGCCAGCCTGCTCCGGTTAGCGGGGCTGGACTGGCCCGTGCCGGACTTTTCCACGCTGTGCCGCAGGCAAAAGACCTTGGCCGTCCAGGTCCCTTATCGCCGCGCAGATGGCCCGCTGAACCTGCTGGTCGACAGCACGGGCATCAAGTTCCTCGGCGATGGTGAGTGGCAGGCCCGCAAGCATGGGGTGCAAGGCCGACGGTGAGCCTTGTCGCGCCATTGGTCCGAGCGACAATGGCGAACGGCGCAAGGTGCATCTCGCCATGGACCCGGCCACATCCGACATCCGCGCCGTGGAATTCACGCCCAGCCGCGACGGCGACAGCCCCGTGCTACCGGACCTGCTGAGCCAGATCCTGGAAGACGAGCAGATCGGCACGGTCACCGCCGATGGCGCCTATGACACGCGCCGGTGCCACAAGGCCATCACCGATCGGCAGGGCACCGCGATCATCCCCATCCGCAGGAACGGACGTCTTTGGAAAGAAGACTGCCCGGCTGCACGCGCCCGCAATGACACCCTGCGCGCGACGGGATACTATGGTCGGGCCTTCTGGAAACGCTGGACCGGATACCACGCCCGCAGCCGGATCGCGGCGAAGATGCGCGGCCTGAAATCCTTCGGCGAGCGCATCATGGCCGTTCGCCATTGTCTCTCGGACCGATGGCGTTCCAATGGCTCACCCCCGACCGACAGACCGCCGAAATCCACATCCGCTTTCCCCTCATGAACCGCTTCAACGCCCTCGGCACCGCCGAGATCGTCCGCGTGGCATGACCTCAAAGGGGTAAGGGGCACTCACGCCTCAGGC
>JAACUH010000064.1 GCA_009993005.1 Rhodobacterales bacterium | reverse complement strand
GACTGAAATGGCGCACGCAAAGAACCACGATTATCACATCCTGCCGCCTTCGATCTGGCCGCTGTTCGGCGCCCTGTCGGGCTTTTTCATGTTGTTCGGGGCGGTCCTGGGCATGTCGCACGGCAAACCCGACAGCTTTGTCGCCTTTGCGCAGAACTACTGGCTGTTCCTGCTGGGGCTGGCGGGCGTGCTCTATACCATGTTCGCCTGGTGGTCGGAGGTCGTCCATGAGGGGCAGACCGGCGATCACACGCCGGTGGTGCGGATCGGGCTGCGCTACGGTTTCGTCATGTTCATCATGTCCGAGATCATGTTCTTTGCGGCCTGGTTCTGGTCGTTCTTCAAGCATGCGATGTATCCGATGCATCCCGACGGGATCAGCCCGATTGTCGATGGCGTCTGGCCGCCGGCCGGGATCGAGACCTTTGATCCCTGGCACCTGCCGCTGATCAACACGCTGATCCTGCTGTGTTCGGGGATGGCCGCGACCTGGGCGCACCATGCGCTGGTGCATGAGAACAACCGCGAGGACATGAAGAAGGGTCTGATGCTGGCGATCATCCTCGGCGCGTTCTTTACCGCGCTGCAGGCCTATGAATACAGCCACGCGGCCTTTGGCTTCAGCGGCAACATCTATGGCGCGAACTTCTTCATGGCGACGGGCTTCCACGGGTTCCACGTGCTGATCGGGACGATCTTTCTCTTTGTCTGCCTGATGCGCGTCTATCGCGGCCATTTCACCCCGCAACAGCATGTGGGTTTTGAAGCGGCTGCCTGGTACTGGCACTTTGTCGATGTGGTCTGGCTGTTCCTGTTCTTTGCCGTCTACATCTGGGGGCAGTGACGCCTTTGCCCCGGGGGTGACCCCGGGCGGCGGGCGACATGAGTGAGTATTTTTTGCACAGAGAAGCTGCAAGGAAGCTGCAAGGCGCGCGTGGTTCCGGCCGCGCGCGCTGAACGTTGAAAGGGGCGCGATGCGCAGGCTGATCTTTCCGGTGCTGATGGGGGTGATCGGCGTCGGCATTCTGGTGGCGCTCGGGGTCTGGCAGGTGCAGCGGCTGGGCCAGAAGGAGGCGCTGATCGCGCGGATCGAGGCGAAGATCGGGGCGGCGCCGGTGGCGGTGCCGGCCTCGCCCGAGCCCGAGGCGGATCGCTATCTCGCCGTGACGGCCGAGGGCCGGCTGACCGGGCGGGAGGTGCATGTGCTCACCTCGGAGGGTGAGCCGGGCTACCGCGTGATCGCGGAGATCGACACCGGGGACCGCCGGATGATGGCCGATCTGGGCTTTGTGCCGCAGGCCGACAAGGATATCGCCCGCGCCGCGGCGCAGGTGACGCTCACCGGCAACCTGCACTGGCCGCAGGAGACCGACCGTTTCACCCCGCCGCCCGACCCCGCCAACATCTGGTTTGCCCGCGACGTGCCCGCGATGGCGCAGGCGCTGGCGACCGAGCCGGTGCTGATCGTGGTGCGCAGCCTCGAGGGGGCCGATCTGGGTGTGCAGCCCTTGCCGATCGACGGGGCGCTGGTGCGCAATGACCACCGGGAATATGCGATCACCTGGTTTTCGCTGGCCGTCGTCTGGGCGGTCATGAGCATGTTTTTCGTCCTGCGCATGGCGCGGGACGGCAGAAAGGACTAGCCGATGCACTATGTCTCGACCCGTGGGGCGGCGCCCGTGCTGAGCTTTGAGCAGGCGATGATGACGGGCCTTGCGCGCGATGGGGGGCTTTATGTGCCCGCCACGGTGCCGCAGATGACGCCGGAGGCCATCGCCGCATTGGCCGGGCTGCGCTATGAAGAGGTCGCGTTTCGCGTCATGCGGCCCTTTGTCGGCGACACCTTTGACGATGCGGCGTTTCGCGCGCTGATCGACGCGGCCTATGCGGGCTTTACCCATCCCGCGCGCGCGCCGCTGGTGCAGCTCGACGCGAACCATTTCCTGCTCGAGCTGTTCCACGGGCCGACGCTGGCCTTCAAGGACTTTGCCATGCAGCTCATCGGGCAGATGTTCCAGGCGGCGCTGGCGCGGTCGGGCGCGCGGATCACCATCGTGGGGGCCACCAGTGGCGACACGGGGTCGGCTGCGATCGAGGCGTTTAGGGGCCTTGCCAATGTCGATGTGGTCATCCTTTACCCGCATGGCCGGGTGTCCGAGGTGCAGCGCCGGCAGATGACGACGCCGGTCGAGGACAATGTCCATGCGCTCGCCGTGGATGGCGATTTCGACGATTGCCAGGCCGCGCTCAAGGACATGTTCAACGATTTCGCCTTTCGTGACCGGGTGCGGCTTGCGGGGGTGAACTCGATCAACTGGGCGCGGGTGCTGGCGCAGGTGGTCTATTACTTTGCGGCCGCCGTGACGCTGGGTGCGCCGCAGCGCCGCGTCAGCTTTACTGTGCCTACGGGCAATTTCGGCGACATCTATGCCGGCCATATCGCCCGTGCGATGGGGTTGCCGATCGACCGGCTGGTGATCGCCACCAACCAGAACGACATCCTGCACCGCACGCTGCAAACGGGCCGTCAGGAGAAGAAGGGCGTGCGCGCCTCGATCAGCCCGTCGATGGATATCCAGGTTTCCTCCAATTTCGAGCGCGCGCTCTTTGACGCCTATGGCCGCGACGGCGCGGTGGTGGCGGGGCAGATGGAGGCGCTGCGCCGCGACGGCGCGTTCGACATCAGCCAGGGTGCCATCGACTGGCTGCGCGCCGGTTTCGCCTCTGGCCGCGCGTCCGAGGAGGAGACCTCCGCCACGATCCGCGCCGTTCAGGCCAGCACGGGCGAGCTTCTCTGCCCGCATTCCGCCGTTGGCGTGCATGTGGCGCAGGCGCATCTGGGGGCGGTGCCGATGGTGACGCTCGCCACCGCGCATCCGGCCAAGTTTCCCGATGCGGTCGAGGCGGCGACAGGTATCCGCCCCCCCCTTCCATCGCGCATGGCCGACCTGTATAGCCGGTCGGAACGGGTGACGCGGGTGCCAAACGACCTTGCCGCCCTGCAACGGGTCATCTTGGAACGGATCAGGCATTGAACGTCAGACTGCACACCCTGCCCAACGGCTTTCGTATCGCGACCGAGACCATGCCGGGGCTCAAATCCGCCTCCATCGGGATCTGGGTGCTGGCCGGTGGGCGCCATGAACGGGTCGAGCAGAACGGCATCGCGCATTTCCTCGAACATATGGCCTTCAAGGGCACCGCGACGCGCTCTGCGCTCGCCATCGCCGAGGCGATCGAGGATGTGGGCGGCTATATCAACGCCTATACCTCGCGCGAGATGACGGCCTATTACGCCCGCGTGCTCGAGGCCGATGTGCCGCTGGCGCTGGACGTGATCGCCGATATCCTGCTCAATCCGCTCTTTGCCGAGGACGAGATCGAGGTCGAGCGTGGCGTGATCCTTCAGGAGATCGGGCAGGCGCTCGATACGCCCGACGACATCGTGTTCGACTGGCTGCAAGAGGTGGCCTATCCCGACCAGCCCCTGGGCCGCACGATCCTGGGCCCGGCCGAGCGGGTCAGCGCCTTTGGCCGCTCTGACCTTGCGACCTTTGTGGGCGAGCATTACGGGCCGGGGCAGATGGTGCTCTGCGCCGCCGGTGCGGTCGATCACGACGCGATCTGTCGCGCGGCCGAGGGGCTCTTTGGCCATCTGAGCCCGATCGCGCAGCCTGCGCTGATCCAGCCTGCGCGCTGGCAGGGCGGCGAACGGCGCGAGGTCAAGGCGCTGGAACAGGTGCATTTCGCGCTGGCGCTCGAGGGGCCGGACTACCGCGCGCCCGAGATTTTCACCGCGCAGATCTATGCGACGGCGCTGGGGGGCGGCATGTCGTCGCGCCTGTTCCAGGAGGTGCGCGAGAACCGTGGCCTCTGCTACACGATCTTTGCCCAGGCCGGTGCGCATGAGGACACCGGCATGATGACGATTTACGCCGGCACGTCGGCCGAGCAGATTGGCGAACTGGCGCATCTGACGATGGAGGAGATCCGCCGGTCGGCCGAGGACATGACCGAGGCCGAGGTCGCCCGCGCGCGCGCGCAGATGAAGGCGGGGATGCTGATGGGGCTGGAGAGCCCGTCGAACCGGGCCGAACGGCTGGCGCGGATGCTGGCGATCTGGGGAAGGGTGCCCAGCATCGACGAGGCCATCGAAAAGATCGACGCCGTGACCGTGCAGGATGTGCGCGCCTTTGCCGCGCGGATGGCGGGGCAGGCGGGCACGGCCATGGCGCTCTACGGTCCCGCCGAACATGCGCCGACGCTCGACGCGCTGAGGGCGAGGCTCGCCGCCTGATGCTACTGACACGGCGCAAGGTGAGGCTCGATACAGAACGGCTGATCCTGCGCCCGCCGCTGCACGGGGACTATCGCGCCTGGGCCGCGTTGCGGCGCGATTCCGCCGCCTTTCTCACGCCGTGGGAGCCGACCTGGGCCGAGGATCACCTGAGCCGGAAATCCTTTACCAACCGCGTCTATTGGGCGCAGCGGTCGATCGCGGCAGGCTCTGCCGTGCCGCTCTTTCTGATCCGGCGCAGCGATGACGGGCTGCTGGGGGCGATCACGCTCGACAATATCCGGCGCGGCCCGGCGCAGGCAGGCACCACCGGCTACTGGATCGGGCAGCCCTTTGCCCGGCAAGGATACATGCGCGAGGCGGTGACGGCGCTGGTGCACTACGCCTTTACCACGCTCGACCTGAGCCGGATCGAGGCCGGCTGCCTGCCCGAGAACACGCCCTCGCGCCGGCTGCTCGAACAATGCGGCTACAAATACGAGGGCGTGGCGCAGAGCTATCTGCAAATCAACGGGCGCTGGCGCAACCATGTGCTCTACGCCAACCTGCGCCATGACCGGCGCGGCCGGACGGATGCGGGATGAACGGAGTGCCGCGATGCTGAATGCAGCCGACGACGCCTTTGAGGCGTGCCTGCGCGGCATCCTGCCACCCGCCGCCTTCCGCGACCCCGCGCCCTATCTGACCGAGCCGCGCGGCCGCTGGCAGGGGCGGGGCGTGGTGGTGGCGCCGGGATCGGTCGATGAGGTCGCCGCCGTGGTCCGCGCCTGCGCGCAGGCACGGGTCGGCGTGGTGCCCTATGGCGGCGGGACGGGGCTGGTCGGCGGGCAACTCATGACCGAGGGGCCGGTGCCGGTGATCCTGTCGCTCGAGCGGATGGCGCGGATCAGGGCCGTCTATCCGGGCGAGGATGTGCTGGTGGCCGAGTCGGGCGTGGTGCTGGCCACCGTGCAGGCGGCGGCGCGCGCGCATGGCCGGCTCTTTCCGCTCTCGCTGGCCTCCGAAGGGTCGGCGCGGATCGGCGGGCTGCTCGCCACCAATGCGGGCGGCGTCAACGTCCTGCGCTGGGGCAATGCGCGGGCGCTCTGCCTCGGGCTCGAGGTGGTGACGGCGGATGGCGCGGTCTGGCACGGGCTCAGCCGGCTGCGCAAGGACAACGCGGGCTATGACCTGCGCGACCTGATGATCGGGTCCGAGGGGACGCTGGGCATCATCACGGCCGCCGCCCTGCGCGTCGTGCCGCAACCGCAGTCAGTGGCGGCGGCGCTGCTTGCCGTCGCATCGCCGCAGGCCGCGCTTGACCTGCTGGCGCTGGCGCGCGCGCGGTTGGGCGAGGGCATTTCGGCCTTTGAACTGATCCACCGGCAAGGGCCGGATTTCATTGCCGAAACCGGCATCGCGGCCCGCGTTCCGCTGGACCCGCTTCCCGAATGGATGGTGCTGGTGGACCTCGGCCTGTCGGGCGGGCTCGATGCGGCAGAGGCGCTGGAGGCGCTCTATGCCGCCGCGGCAAAGGCCGACCTCGTCACGGACGGGGTGATCGCGGCGTCAGAGACGCAGCGCGCGGCGCTCTGGCACCTGCGCGAAAGCATCCCCGCCGCGAACCGCAAGGTGGGCGCGGTAAGCTCGCATGACATCTCGCTGCCGCTGAGCGACGTGCCCGGTTTCATCCTGCGCGCGCCGGGTGTCCTGGCGCGGTTCGGCCCGCTGCGGATAAATTGTTTCGGCCATCTGGGCGACGGCAACCTGCATTACAATGTTTTTCCGCCCAAAGGTGGTGCGCGCGAGGATCACGCGGCCGACCGGGCGGCGATCAAGCAGGCGGTGCATGACCTCGTCCACGCGCTGGGCGGTTCGGTGAGCGCCGAACATGGCGTGGGCAGGCTCAAGGTCGAGGATCTGGCGCGCTACAGCGACCCCGCGCGGCTCGCAATGATGCGCGCGCTGAAGGCCGCACTCGATCCCGAAGGCATTCTCAACCCCGGCGCGGTTCTGCCACATTGAGCACGTACGGTGCGCCGGCCCCGGCTCCGCTCGCCGCTGACCTCCCCCGATCCGGGGAGTGAGAGCCTGTTGATCGCGAACAACACATACGAGCCGTGCATATTTGGCGCGTTCAGTCGCCTCCGGCGGGAGTATTTTTCGCACAGAGAAGCGAAAGGTTTTCTTAACCGATTCGCGGCATCCTGTTTGCAAGGCACAGGCTGGAGAGCCGATGGCCCTGCGCGGAGAAGTCGCCCTGTCCCCGGCCGAAAAGGCCACGCCTTAGCTGGCAACAAGGGGGCAGGGCGCATCGCGCAAAGCTCTGACGAGGGCCCGGCTTCTTTGTGCCCCAAATACTCCCCCCGGAGGGTCTGCACTGTCCGCCGGGCGCTACGTCCCGGCAAAGGCGCAGAGCGCGTGGACCTCCTGGCCGAGGCTCTCGAGGTGTTTGCGACCGCCGAGGTCGGACAGGTCGATCACGAAGGCGCAGCCGATCACCCTGGCGCCCAGCCGCTCGATCAGGCGGATGCCCGCCTCTGCGGTGCCACCCGTGGCGAGCAGGTCATCGACCAGCAGCACGCGTTCGCCCGGCAGCAGGGCATCTTCATGGAGTTCAAGCACGGCCTGCCCATATTCCAGCGTGTAGGCCTGTTCGATGGTGCGCCCGGGCAGTTTGCCCTTCTTGCGGATCGGGACAAAGCCGGTGCCGAGCTGGTGGGCGACCGCACCGCCAAGGATGAAGCCGCGCGCTTCGAGGCCGGCCACCTTGTCGATGCCGGTGCCGGCAAAGGGGTGCAGCAACTGGTCCACCGCCATGCGAAAGCCGCGCGCGTCGCCAAAGAGAGTGGTGACATCGCGGAACATGATCCCGGGATGGGGAAAGTCCGGGATCGTGCGGATGTAGTCCTTGACCGTGCGGGCCATGCGTCAGTTCCCCTGCTGAGGTTGTGGAGGATAGTGGCGCCGCAGGGCGATGATGTCCTGCGCGCCGAGGCGGATCATGTCATTGCTGGTCTCCGACAGGATCGAGCGGCGTTCATACCAGCGGCTGTCGATATCGGTGAGCAGGCCGAGGCCCTGTGTCAGTTCTTCGAGCATGATCGAGCGCAGGCCGGCCGCTTCGACATCGCGCGGAAAGACGATGGCGCCGCGGGTCAGCCAGTTGTCGCTGTCCCACCAGACCTGGACGAGGGCGGCTTCGATCGGGGTGCCGTCAAGCGCGATGAGGCCGGTCCCGGTGATGCGCTGGCCATGGGTGATGTCGAGCAGATGCAGGGTGATCTGCGGGTTTGCCGCGGCGGTGACGCGCCGCAGGCGCAGGCTCGCGCCGCTGGCGTTGATCTCGGCGATCGCCGCACCGAGCGCCTTGTCGAAGGCGCGGAGCCGTTCGGCGGAAAAGACCGGGGCGATCTGGGTGATGGCGACCCGCAGGTCCGTCGCATCGGCGGGGCGCCAGCGGACCATCGGGTCGGCGCAGACCCCGTCGGGTGGCGCGCCGCAGGCCACCAGGCGGTAGAAGGCGTCGTCGTCGAGCGCACCCTCCACCGTGATATAGTCCTGCGCCGCCGCCGTGGTGGCCCAGAGGCACAGCAGCAGGGGCGCCGCCGCACGCCTCACAGCACGCGACCCGCCACCGCATCCAGTTTCGCCACGAGGCCGCCGTCGCGTTGCGCAGGGGCGGTCATGACCGCATGGTCGAGCGCGTGGTCGCAGCCCTGTGGGCAGGGGCTGCGGCTGGGGGTGAGAGCGGGGCCCAGCAGCCCGGGCAGGCGCGCCACCATGTCGCGCGCGCGGGCCGAATTGCCGGTGAGCGTGGCGATGACGGTCGCCACATCGACGGCGTCATGGTCGGGGTGCCAGCAGTCGTAATCCGTGACCATCGCAACCGTCGCGTAGCAGAGTTCCGCCTCGCGGGCGAGCTTGGCCTCGGGCATGTTGGTCATCCCGATCACGTCGCAGCCCCAGCTGCGATAGAGCCGCGATTCGGCCATCGTCGAAAACTGCGGCCCCTCCATCGCCAGATAGGTGCCGCCACGGTGCACCGTCACGCCCGCGGCGCGGGCCGCTGCCTCGCAGGCGTCGCGCAGGCGGGCGCAGGTCGGGTTGGCGATGCTCACATGGGCGACGCAGCCGTCGCCGAAGAAGGACTTTTCGCGCGCAAAGGTGCGGTCGATGAACTGGTCCACGATCACGAAATCGCCTGGCGCCAGCCCTTCGCGCAGCGATCCGCAGGCCGAGACCGACACCACATCCGTCACGCCGAGCCGCTTGAGCGCGTCGATATTGGCGCGATAGGGCACGGTCGTCGGCGCATGCACATGGCCGCGCCCGTGGCGGGGCAGAAAGGCCATCGGCACCCCGTCGAGCCGGCCCACCAGCACCTCGTCCGAGGGCGCGCCCCAGGGGGTCGCCACCTTGACCCAGGACGCCCCTTCGAGCCCCGCGATCTCATAGAGGCCCGAGCCGCCGATGATGCCGATCATGCCCTGCATTGCTGTCCCCCTGCGCCTGTCGAATCTGAGGCTAGGCCAGCCAAGGCGCGGGGAAAAGGGGAGATTTGGTGCGGGTCCGGTCGTGTCAGCCCTTGCGCAGGTTGCCCGCCATCTGGCGCCCGTCGCGACCTTCGATCAGGTCGAATTCGACCGGCTGGTCATCGGCAAGGCCGGTCATCCCGGCCTGCTCCACCGCCGAGATATGCACGAAGATGTCCTTGCCGCCGCCTTCGGGCGCGATAAAGCCATAGCCTTTGGTCGTGTTGAACCATTTTACAGTGCCCTTGGGCATTGTTCTTCTCCTTCACGTCGCTGCCTTTCGGGGGAGTGTCGGGCGCGCCCCCATGGCTGCAAAGATGTGAGCGTATTTACAAAAGGCAAATGACAAGCGATTGAAGATTGCGCGCAGCGTGACCTGTGACGGGCGGGTGCACAAAAAAGGGGCGATCATGCGGTTCTTCGGATTGGCGACCTGCGATACCTGCCGCAAGGCGCTGGGCGCGCTGCGGGCGGCGGGGCATATGCCTCAGGTGATCGATGTGCGTGCCGATGGCGTGGCTGCGGCGGACCGGGCGGCGATCCTTGCGGCCTTTGGGGATGCGGCGGTCAACCGCGCCTCGACCACATGGCGCGGGCTTGACGCCGCCGCCCGCGCGGCCGACCCCGCTGACCTGCTTGCCGCGCATCCGACGCTGATGAAACGCCCGGTGATCGAGGCGGATGGCGTCTGGTATCAGGGCTGGGGCCGGGATGTTCAGGCGGTGCTCCTTGGATAGCGGCGCGAAAGCCCTTATCTGAGGATCGACAACAGGAGGCATGGGATGCGTAACGCGGCACTGGTTCTGGGCATCATCGCCGGCATTTTCGGCATGGTCGTGGGATTTTTCAGCTATGGCTGGACCATGTTGATGGAGATTGCGCCCGAGGCGACAGCAGATCTCGGCGCCTTTGTGAACCCCACGCTGGTCAAGGTGGTGAGCATCGGCAGCCCGATCCTGGCCATTGCAGGGGGCGCCATGGCCAAGGTGCGCGCGCTGTGGGGCGGGGTGTTGCTGCTGGTCTCGGCGGCGGGGATGCAGGTGGCCCTTGGCTTCAACCTGGCCACGATGTTTCCCATCGCGATGGCGGGGCTCGGTGGTGTGCTGGCGCTGGCGGCGGGAAAGCCGGACGAGCCTAAGGCGCATTTCTGAACAGCAGACGGTCTGCCGACAGCGGGCCCGCGCCGAACAAGGCCAGCACCGCCAGCCCCAGCACCCAGAACGCCCGCTGATCGAGGATCAGCGCGTCCGAGGCCCGGTCGAACCACGCGCCGATGGTGGCCGCATCTGCGCCATGGCCCACGATGTCGGTGAGCGACTGCATCACCACAAAGCCGATCATGCCAAGCGCGGCAAGCCGGGTGAACAGCCCCAGCACGATCAGCGCGGGCAGGATGAATTCGGCCCATGTGCCCGCCGTGACCACCGCCCAGTGCCACAGCCCGAGGTTGGCGGTGTTGTAGCCCGCAGCCTCGAAGGCGCGGGGAAAGATCTGCGCATAGGCCCCGCCGGCGGGCTGGATGAGGCCCAGCGCGCCTTCGCCGAGCTTGGTTGCGCCCGAGGCCCAGAAATAGGCCAGCAGCACGCCGGCAAAGACCAGCCGGGCAAGCGTTGGCAGCAGGATGGCCCCGGCGCGGTCGAGGCGCGGGCCAAGGGCGAGAACTGGGGCAAACATGATGGGCCTTTCAGGTCAGAGCGATGATGGCGCGCTGCGACAGCAGGAGCGAGAGCAGCGCGCCGAGGTCGAGCGCATCGCCGCCTTCGGCCAGCGCCTCGCCCAATGTGCGCCCCTCGGCCAGCGCCTGCGTCGCGCGGGCGGCGGCGGGGGCGAGCGGGTGCACGACAGGGTCGAACTGCGGGCGCGTGATGAGGATCGCCTCTGGCGCCACGCCGGGCTGTGGCGCGGCGGGATCGGCGGCGCGCCGCCAGATCGCGTGCAGCGGATGCGACGAGGCGATGACCTGCACCGCGGGGGCCAGGCGCATCCGCGTCCCCATCAGCGCGTCGGGCGCGATGGCGGCCAGCGCGGTGGCGTCGATCGGCGCGGCATCGGCGGCATGATAGGCCGCGCGCAGGGCGATCTCGACCAGCGCCACATCGGGCAGATAGGGCAGATGCGCGACAGGCGCAAAGCGGCGCAGAAAGGCGGGCATCTGCGCGCCGTAATGCATCATCAGCGGTGAAGAGGGCGGGAAGCGGCGCAGGTAAACACCTGCCATCGCACGGAAAAACGCATCGCCCAGCAGATTGCGCAGCACCGGAAAGGCAACCTCGAGCGCATCGGACAGCCCCACAGCGACATTGTTGCGATAGACGTCGAAACGCTTTTGCGCGGGCGAGCCATCGGGGTTCTGGATGCCCTGCGGAACCGCCTGCGCGGGGTCCAGCAGCGCCGCGACAAAGCCCGCCTGCCTCATGACCGCACCAGCGCCAGCGCATCCGCCGCGCGCCCCGCTTCGGCGGCCAGCACCGGCCAGTCGGGCACGTCATTGTCCCATTCGATCAATACCGGGCGCGGCCCCGAGCGTGCGAGCGTATAGGCCAGCAGCGCCCAGACCGGGTCGGCGACCGCGCGGCCATGGCTGTCGATCAGCAGCGGGCGGCCGGCCTCGTCGGCGTCGGCCTCATGCCCGCCGAGGTGGATTTCGCCCACCGCGTCGCACGCAAAGGCGTCGATATAGGCCTGCGGGCTGGTGCCGAGGTTGGTGGCGCTGACAAAGACGTTGTTCACGTCGAGCAAGAGCCCACAGCCGGTGCGCGCGGCGACAGCGCGCAGGAAATCGGTCTCGGACATCTCGGACGCCGCGAAAGCGAGGTAGGAGGAGGGGTTTTCCAGCAGCATCCTGCGGCCGAGCGTCTCTTGCACCTGGTCCACATGCGCGCAGACGCGGTCGAGCGTGGCGCGGGTATAGGGCAGCGGCAGCAGGTCATTGAGAAAGGCGCTGTCATGGGTGGACCAGGCGAGGTGTTCGGAAAAGCTCGCCGGCGAAAGCCAGCCCAGCAGATGTTTCAGCCGGGCGAGGTGGTCGCGGTCGAGCGCGGCTTCGCCGCCGATCGACAGGCCGACGCCATGCACCGAAATCGGGAAGCGTTCGGACAGGTGGCGCAGTTGTGCCAGCGGACGGCCGCCGTCGCCCATGTAATTCTCCGCATGGATCTCGAGCCAGCCCACGGGCGCCGCATCCGCGATGATCGCGCTGTAATGCTGCGGCTTGTAGCCGACGCCGGGCAGGGCGGGCAGGGGGGCGGGGCTGTGGTCGAACATGGCGGGGCCTCGAGAGGGGGGGGCGGGTGTGCAAGGCGGCCCGGAAGCCGCCTTGCAAGTCGGTCGCAATCAGGCCGGCAGGTCGCGGTCGAGCGCCTCGAGCGCGCCCATGCGCGCCGTGCCGTCCATCGCGGCGGGCAGTTCCATCGTCGCGCAGGTGCCGGCGGGGACCAGGGTCCAGGCGTTGCCCTGATAATCGACGGTCGAGGTGCCGGCACAGGTCGTGCCCGGACCGGCGGCGCAGTCATTGGCACCGGCGAGCGACACGCCAAAGCATTTTTCCATATCCTGCGCGGTGGCGGTCTGCGCGAGGCCGGCGAGTGCGGTGGCGACGGCGGAGGCGATGACGAGGGTCTTGGTGGTGGTGGACATTCTGTTTTCCTCTTTGGCTATGTGAAGGGTATCACCCGGTCCGGGTGAACAACGACACCCTAGAGGGCGCGGCGATGCGCGGGCTATTCACAGCGCCGTGCATCGCGCGGCGGTGACAGCGCCCCCGCCTGCGCAAGGCGGCCCTTGCGTGCCAGGCCTTTGAAAACAAAGGGTCCGCCGCGGCTGTGCCGGGCGGACCCTGAAACATCGTGACGACCGTTTGTTACAACAGGTCTGGCGGCGTGGCCTCTTGGGCGAGTTGCGCCACGATCGCATCCAGAGATGTTACAGAGGTCTGCGTTTCGCCCAGGCGCCGGAGGCTGACCGTGCGCTCGGCGACTTCGCGCGCGCCGATGGCCAGGATCACCGGCACCTTGCCCACCGAATGTTCGCGCACCTTGTAGTTGATCTTTTCGTTGCGCAGGTCGGCCTCGGCCCGCACGCCGGCCTCGGTCAGGGCGGTGACCACCTCGGCCACATAGTCATCCGCATCCGACACGATGGAGGCGACGACCACCTGCCGCGGGGCGAGCCAGAAGGGCAGCTTGCCCGCGTGTTCCTCGATCAGGATACCGATGAAGCGTTCGAAACTGCCCAGCGTGGCGCGGTGCAGCATCACGGGGCGGTGTTTTGCCCCGTCCTCGCCGATATAGCTCGCGTCGAGCCGCTCGGGCAGCACGAAATCGACCTGCAAGGTGCCGCATTGCCAGTCGCGCCCGATCGCGTCGGTCAGCACGAATTCGAGCTTGGGCCCGTAGAAGGCGCCTTCGCCGGGATTCATGATATAGTCATAGCCCGCCGCCCGCGTGGCATTGGCAAGCGCGCCTTCGGCCCGGTCCCAGACATCGTCACTGCCTGCGCGGTTCTCGGGCCGGTCCGAGAACTTGACCTTGAAGGCGGTAAAGCCGAGGTCGGCATAGACGCGGCTCAGGAAGGCGATGAAGCGGCGCGTCTCGTCCTCGATCTGGTCCTCGCGACAGAAGATATGCGCGTCATCCTGCGTGAACCCGCGCACCCGCATGATCCCATGCAGCGCGCCCGAGGGCTCGTAGCGGTTGCAAGATCCGAATTCGGCCATGCGCAAGGGCAGGTCGCGGTAGGATTTGAGACCGACGTTGAAGATCTGCACATGGCAGGGGCAGTTCATCGGCTTGAGCGCGTTGACGGTCTTTTCGCGGGCATGGTCCTCGTCCACCTCGACGATGAACATGTGCTCCTGATAATTGTCCCAATGGCCCGACGCCTCCCACAGCTTGCGGTTGACGACCTGCGGCGTGTTGACCTCGACATAGCCGCCGCGGCGCTGCTGGCGGCGCATGTAGTCCTGTAGCGTGGTGTAGATCGTCCAGCCGTTGGGGTGCCAGAAGATCTGGCCCGGCGCCTCTTCCTGCATGTGAAAGAGGTCCATCTCGCGGCCGAGCTTGCGGTGGTCGCGTTTCGCGGCCTCCTCGAGCCGGTGCAGGTGCGCCTTGAGGTCGTCGCGGTTGGCAAAGGCCACGCCATAGATGCGCTGGAGCATCGCGCGGGTGCTGTCGCCGCGCCAATAGGCACCGGCGACCGACATCAGCTTGAACCCGTCGGCGGGCACCTGGCCGGTGTTCTGCAGATGCGGACCCCGGCAGAGGTCCTGCCAGTGCCCGTGCCAATACATCCGCAAGGGTTCGTCACCGGGGATCGCGGCGATCAGCTCGACCTTGTAGGGTTCGCCCTTGGCCTCGTAATGCGCGACGGCGCGGGCGCGGTCCCAGACTTCGGTGCGCACGGGGTCGCGGGCGGCGATGATCTGCTTCATGCGCGCCTCGATCTGGCCGAGATCCTCGGGGGTAAAGGGCTCCTTGCGGTCGAAATCGTAATACCAGCCGTTCTCGATCACCGGGCCGATCGTGACCTGCACCTCGGGCCAGATCTCCTGCACCGCGCGGGCCATGATATGGGCGAGGTCGTGGCGGATGAGCTCGAGCGCGGGCGCTTCGTCCTTGGCCGTGTTGATGGCGATGGCGGCGTCATGGGTGATGGGCCATTGCAGGTCCCAGTGGCGGCCGTCGAGCGTGGCGCTGATCGCGCGTTTGGCAAGGCTCGGGGCGATGGCGGCGGCGACGTCTGCGGCGGTCACGCCAGCATCGAACTGGCGCTGGTGGCCATCGGGAAGTGTCAGGGAAATCGGGGCCATAACGGCATTCTCCTCGTCGTTTTGGCGCCTACGGAACGCCCGGTTGCGATGTCTGGGCGGGGTTATCCGCCTGCGCTGCGGCGCTGTCAAGCGGGCGGGGCGCGCCTGGGGTTGAATGCGGCGAGGCGGGGTGACAAAGCTGTCGGGCCAGATGCGGAGGCCGCGATGACCCAGTTCCTGACCACGCCCGAGGGGCAGCGGATCGCCTATGCGCTGACCCCCGGCGCGGGGCCTGCCGTGGTGTTCCTGGGCGGGTTCAAGTCGGACATGACGGGGACCAAGGCGCAGTGGCTCGACGCGCGCTGCCGCGCGCAGGGCCGTGCCTTCTTGCGGTTCGACTATGCGGGCCACGGGCAGAGCGGCGGCGCATTCGAGCAGGGCTGCATCGGCGACTGGCTGGCGGATGCGCGAGCGGCGCTTGGGCTGGTCGCGGGGCCGGTGGTGCTGGTGGGCTCGAGCATGGGCGGCTGGATCGCGCTCTTGCTCGCGCGGGCGCTGCCCGAACGGGTGGCGGGGCTGGTGGGGATCGCGGCGGCGCCGGATTTCACCGAGGACGGCTATTGGGCCGGGTTCGACGCCGCCACGCGCGCCGCGCTCATGCGCGACGGGTCGGTCGCGGTGCCGTCGGAGTATGGCGCGCCCTATGTGATCACGCGGCGGCTGATCGAGGACGGGCGCGACCACCTGGTGCTGCGTGACCCGCTCGCGCTCGACATGCCGGTGCGGCTGTTGCAGGGGACGGCGGATGCCGATGTGCCGATGGGCTGGGCGCTGCGGCTGATCGGGCATGCGACCGGGCCGGACATCCGGCTGACGCTGGTCAAGGGGGCGGATCACCGGTTTTCGACGCCCGCCTGTCTGGATGCGATCGGGGCTGCGGTGGACGAGGTGCTGGCTTTGGTGGAGAGTGAAGAATGAGTATTTGGGGCACAGAGAAATGTCACAGGCGCGGGGGCGGGCGGTGAGCGAGCCGCTGGTCCTGTTGCCGGGCATGATGTGCGATGCGCGGCTGTTCCTGCCGCAGGTGGTGGAATTCTCGTCGGATACGCCTGTCACGGTGGCACCGATCACCGGCGGAGAGCGGGTGGAGGAGATCGCCTCGGCGCTGCTCGCGCAACTGCCGGCCCGCTTTGCGCTGGCCGGGCTGTCGCTGGGGGGGATCGTGGCGATGGAGGTGCTGCGGCGCGCGCCCGAGCGGGTGACGCGGATCGCGCTGATGGCGACCACGCCGCTGCCCGAGACGCCCGACTATGCCGCCTCGCGCGAGCCGCGGATCATGGGCGCGCGGGCCGGGCGGCTGGCGGAGGTGCTGCGCGAGGAATTGCCGGCGAACGCGCTGGCGCCGGGCGGGGACAGTGCCGAGATCCTCGCGTTGGTGCAGGACATGGGGATGCGGCTGGGCGCGGAGGTGTTCGTGCGCCAGTCGCGCGCGCTGCAGCGGCGCAAGGATCAGGTGGCGACGCTGCGCAAGATCCGGCAGCCGGTGCTGGTGCTCTGCGGGGAATATGACAGTCTGACGCCGGTCAAGCGGCACGCGTTCATGGCCGAGCTCATCCCCTATGCGAAACTGGTCGTGGTCACGGGGGCCGGGCATCTTCCGGTGCTGGAGCAGCCGCGCGCGGTCAACCGCGCGCTGCGTGACTGGATGCGCCAGCCGCTGGTGCTGCGCTAGGCTCCGGCCCGCGGTCGGCGCCTGTGCTGTGTCAGACCTGTGCTGTGTCAGAGCGGCCGGGCGCGCGATGCGTCGCCCGCCAGCGCGTTGCTGTTGGCCGGCGTCACCGAAGCCGCGGGGCCTGTCGCCCTGCGTCGCGCCGGTTTGGCGGCGGGGGTATTCGCGTCGATGAAACGCAGCACCAGCGGGCGGATGTTGTTGCGCCAGCTGCGCCCGGCAAAGATGCCGTAATGCCCGGCGCCACGTTCCAGATGCGAGGCTTTTTTCGACGCAGGCAGCCCGGTGAGCAGGTCGAGCGCGGCGAGGCACTGCCCCGGCGCCGAGATGTCATCCTCTTCCCCTTCGACGATCTTGACCGCGACGGTGGTGATCTTGCCGAAATCGACCTTGCGCCCGGCGACGGTGAAGTCGTTGCGCGCGATCTCGCGCCCCTTGAAGATGCGTTCGACCGTGGAGAGGTAGAATTCGGCGGTCATGTCCATCACGGCGAGATATTCGTCGTAGAACACGTTGTGCTTGTCCTGATCGCTCGCCTCGCCCTTGGCCGCGCGGAAGATCTGGTCGGAAAACGCCTGCATATGGGTGCCGGCGTTCATCGAAATGAACGAGGCGAGTTGCAGCAGGCCCGGATAGACCAGCCGGCCGACGCCCGCATATTTGAAGCCGACGCGCTGGATCACGGTCTGTTCGAGCTGGCCCATCGTGGTGCGGCGGCCAAAATCGGTCACTTCGGTGGGGGCGGCGTCGGGGTCCACCGGACCACCGATGAGCGTGAGCGAGGCGGGCTGCGCGGCGGGGTCTTCCTCGGCCAGATAGGCAGTGGCGGCAAGCGTGAGGGGCACCGGCTGGCAGACCGCGATCACATGCAGGTCAGACCCAAGATGGCGCATGAATTCAACGAGGTAGAGCGTGTAATCCTCGACATCGAACTTGCCCGCGCTGACCGGGATGTCGCGCGCATTGTGCCAGTCGGTGATGAACACCTCGCAATCGGGCAGGAGGCTGATGACCGTCTTGCGCAACAGCGTGGCATAGTGCCCCGACATCGGCGCCACCAGCAGCACCCGGCGCGCGCGCGGCTCGCGGCCCGGCACCTTGAAATGCACAAGGTTGCCAAACGGCTTTTCCACCAGCGTCATGAGGCGCACGCTGTGGTCCTTGCCATCCTCGACCGTGACCGAGGGAATGCCCCAGTCGGGCTTGGTCACCATGCGGGCAAAGCTGCGCTCTGTCACCTCGCCCCAGCCCTGCAACCATTCGATCGCCGGATTGACGGTCATGGACATGGCGGGATAGGCGGCGATGGCCCGCGCGGTCGCACCCAGCCACTGGTTGGTGTTTCGCATGCTTTCCATCAGGTCGTAGGTGTACATATACTTCACGATGGGAACTCCGGCCTCGGTCATGGCTTGTTTGATTCGTCGCAAGCGGCCGGGCCATGGATCCGGTCGGATGCTGCAAGTGCAAAGTAGGGGCAAGACGTTAACATGACAACAAATGAATCGCCCCCGCCGCCCGATCCGGGGAAAAGTCTCGAGAAACTCGATGCAAATCTGGCGCGGCTCGAGGAATTGACCCAGCGGATGCTGGCCGCCATGTCGCAGGCGCGGCAGGTGCCCACCTCGCTGCAGGGCCCCAACCACGAGCTTTATGCCAAGGCGGCGACGGCCCTCTGGGCCGATATGATGCACAACCCGGCCAAGATGATCGAACAGCAGGTCGGCTATTGGGGCAAGACGCTCAAGCATTATGTCGAGGCGCAGCAGGTGCTGGCGCAGGGCCGCCTCGCCCCGCCCAGCGACCCCACGCCGCGCGACCGGCGATTTTCCAATCCGCTGTGGGACACACATCCCTATTTCAACTTTATCAAGCAGCAATACCTGATCAATGCCGAAGCGGTGCAGACCGCCGTCGCCGCCGTGGAGGGGCTGGACGCCAAGGAGCGCAAGCGGCTCGACTATTTCTCGCGCCAGATCATCGACATGCTCAGCCCGACCAATTTCCTTGCCACCAACCCCGAGGCGCTCGAGCGCGCGGTCGAGACCGAAGGCCAGAGCCTGATCGACGGGATGGAGAACCTGATCGCCGATCTGGAGCGCAACAACGGTGATCTGGTGGTGACGCTGGCCGACAAGGATGCGTTCCGTGTCGGTGAGAACCTGGCGACCACGCCGGGCGACGTGGTCTTTCGCAACCACCTGTTCGAGCTGATCCAGTATCGCCCCACCACCGACCAGGTCTGGCGCACCCCGCTGGTCCTGTTCCCGCCCTGGATCAACAAGTTCTATGTGCTTGATCTGAAACCGCAAAACAGCCTGATCCAGTGGCTTGTGGGGCAGGGCTACACGCTCTTTGTGGTCAGTTGGGTCAACCCCGGCCCCGAATACCGCGACACCTCGATGACCGATTACGTCGAAGAGGGCTATCTGGCCGCCATCGCGCAGGCCAGGGCGATCTGCGGGGTCAAGGCGGTCAATGCGGTGGGCTACTGCATCGCGGGCACCACGCTCGCGCTTGCGCTGGGGCTGCTGCACAAGCGCGGCGATGCCTCCGTCAACGCGGCGACGTTCTTCACCACGCTCACCGATTTTTCGGATCAGGGCGAGGTCGGCGTGTTTCTCGACAATGATTTCGTGGACGGGATCGAGGCCGAGGTCACCGAAAAAGGTGTTCTGGACTCCTTCTTCATGGCGCGCACCTTCAGCTTCCTGCGCTCGAACGACCTGATCTACGGCCCCGCGATCAAGAGCTACATGCTGGGCCAGACGCCGCCCGCCTTTGACCTGCTCTACTGGAACGGCGACGGCACGAACCTGCCCGCGCGCATGGCTGTCGAATACCTGCGCGGCCTGTGCCAGGACGACCGCCTCGCCACCACCGGCTTTGCGCTCGCGGGCCAAAGCATCCGCCTCGCGGATGTCACCGTGCCGCTTTGCGCCATCGCCTGCGAGACAGACCACATCGCCGGCTGGCGGTCGAGCTATGCCGGGGTGCAAAAGATGGGATCGGCCGACAAGACCTTCATCCTTTCGGAAAGCGGCCATATCGCCGGCATCGTCAACCCGCCCAGCAAGAACAAGTATGGCCACTGGACCAACGCAGACCTGTCGCTGTCTGCGACCGACTGGCAGGCGCAGGCGGACAAGCACGCAGGCTCCTGGTGGCCGCGCTGGGACGCATGGCTGTCACAGAGATCGGGCAAGAAGGTGGCAGCGAGAGTGCCCGGTGATTCGACCCATCCCGTGCTCTGTGCGGCCCCCGGCACCTATGTGACGGACCGGCCCGCCCTCTAACCCGCCGGCATCCCTCGCAATCGTGAAAATTATGCTGCACCGCAGAAAAAGCACTTGAAATGCTGCGGCGCAGCATGCATATTGCAACCATCGAAAGCACAGCGGGTGTTGGACCCGCACAGAACCTGAAAGGTTTCTCAAATGGCCAAGACCCAGGACTACACCGCCGTGTTCAAGGACATGATGGGCGCGTTCCCCGTTGACACCAAGGCGTTTGACGGCATGTACAAGTCGCAGACCGCGCTGACCGAAAAACTGTCGGCCGTCGCCATCGACGCCGCCACCAAATCGACCGACCTGTCGGCCAAGTGGGCCCAGGACACGCTGGCCAAGCTGGCCGCCATGTCCAAAGCCAAGGCCGAGCCGGCCGACTATGCCAAGTCGATGACCGACTTCATGAGCGCCACCGTCGAATCCGCCTCCGAGCACATGGCCGCCTTCGCTGAAATCGCGAAAAAGGTGCAGACCGAAACGCTCGAACTGATGCTGGCTGCCGGCAAGGACATGTCCGAGGACGTGACCGAAGCCGCCAAGAAAGCGACCGCCGACGTCACCGCCGCCGCCAAGAAAGCGGCCGCGAAGTAAGCGACGCAGCGCCGCGATCTGCGGCGGGGCCCTCCCTCCCCGCCGCGGTCCGGCTGTTGCCGTCAAAGGGCGTGCTGCCATGCAGCGCGCCCTTTTCTTTTGCGCAAAGGCACCCTAGGCTTGGAGCAACTGCATCATTGCAGGGGGAGGAATGCCCATGGCCGAGACCGCCAAGCCGCTGCTGATCAAACGCTACGCCAGCCGCCGCCTCTACAACACCGAAACGAGCGATTATGTCACGCTCGAGGATATCGCGAGCTTCATCCGCGAAGGGCGCGAGGTGCAGATCGTGGACCTCAAATCAGGCGATGACCTGACGCGGCAATACCTCCTCCAGATCATCGCAGAACATGAAAGCAAAGGCGAAAGCGTGCTCTCGGTCGATGTGCTCACCGACCTCGTGCGAAGCTACACCACACAGGCGGCCTCGGTCGTGCCGCAATTCCTCGCGGCGAGTTTCGAGATGCTGCGCGACGGGCAGTCCAAGCTGATGGACAATATGACCAAGGTCAACCCGATGGCCAAGCTGCCCGGTTTCGACGCCATGCGCTCGCAGCAAGAGGCGTTTTTCAAGGCCATGACCGCCTCCATGCCCGGCGCCAGCCCTGCCGGCATGGCCTCGGGCAAAACCGCAGACAAACCGGCCGAGGATGCCGCGCCGGACGATGGCCTCGACGATATCAAGAAACAACTGGCCGACCTTCAGGCCAAACTCTCACGCATGGGCAAATAGCCCGCATCCCCATCTTTTGGCCGGAAATATCCTCGGGGGGTCCGGGGGGCAGACAGCCCCCCGGCCTTGGTGGTCAAGCCCGCCCTTGACGGCCTACGCCACCTCGGCGAACACCTTGCCCAGCGCCGTTTCCAGTTTGCCGAACATCTCGTCCATCTGCGCCTCGGTCATGATGAACGGCGGGCAGAGCACGATCGACTGGCCCAGCGGGCGGCAGATCAGCCCCTGATCGGTGCAGGCATTGGCGATCCGTTCGCTCACCGACAGCGCGCCGGGGAAAGGCCGCTTGGTCGCCTTGTCCTGCACCGCCTCGAGCGCGCCCATCAGCCCTTTGCCGCGCCATTCGCCGATATTGGGGTTCTCGGCCAGCCAGGCCATGCCGGCCTCGAACCTGGGCGTGAGGGCGCGCACGTTTTCGGCGAGCCCCTCGTTCATCACCACGTCGATCGCCTTGAGCGCGATGGCGCAGCCGACCGGATGGCCCGAGGCGGTAAAGCCGTGGGGGAATTCCTCCACCGCCTCCGACGCCGCCTGCAACCGCGCCGACAGCTCCGGCCCGAGGATCACGGCGCCCATCGGAAAGAACCCCGCGGTGAGGTTCTTGGACGAAATGATCGCGTCGGGCATGTAGTCGAAGGTCTGGCAGCCCCAGGTGTTGCCGGTCCGGCCAAAGCCGCAGATCACCTCGTCCGAGATCATCGGGATGCCGTGGCGGCGCAGCACCGGCAGGATCGCCTGGAAATAGCCGTCCGACGGCACGATCACGCCGCCCGCGCCCATCACCGGCTCTGCAAAGAACCCCGCGATGGTATCGGCGCCCTCGCGCGCGATGACCTCTTCGAGTTCTGCCGCCATGCGCGCGGTGAACTGCGCCTCGCTCTCGCCCTCGGCGCCATTGCGCCAGTAATGCGGGCAGGACAGATGCAGGAAACCGGGCAGCGGCAGGCCAAAGACGCTGTTGTAGGGCTTGCCGGTCATGCTGGCCGACACGGCGGTGACACCGTGATAGGCGTTGATGCGGGTCAGGATCTTGCGCCGCTGCGGCTGGCCCTCGGCGGCCCACATGAACCACAGCATCTTGACCATGGTGTCATTGGCCTCGGACCCGGAATTGGTGTAGAACACCTTGCCATCCGCAAAGGGCGAGACCTCGATCAGCTTTTCCGACAGCATGACGGTCTGGTCCGACATCCGGCCAAAGAAGGAATGATAGCCCGCAAAACGCGCATATTGCGCCTGCGCGGCGGCGATCAGGCCGGGGTGGTCAAAGCCTGCGACCATGTTCCACAGGCCGGAATTGGCGTCGAGATATTGCCGCCCGTGCACATCGAACACATAGGGGCCCTTGCCATGGGTCAGCACGACGGCACCGCGGTCATGGATCGTGGGCAGGTCGGTAAAGCCGTAGAAGGAATGCGCGTCGGCGCGGCCTTCCCAGCTGTTGGGGCTCTCGTCTCGCATGATAAACCTCTTGTTTTGCTGGGCCCAGCCTAGAGGGGGCGGCGCGGTCTTTCAATCGGTTGCGCGCGGGGGGCTTCGCGCCTAGGGTCGCGACCTGAGGTCAAGAGGGCGGGGCATGTCGGGGTCGGCTGGGCGGATCACGCTGTGGGGGATCGAGGTCTTTGTGGCCACGGCCGAAGAGGCGTCGATCTCGGCCGCCGCGCGCCGGCTCGGCACATCGGCCGCCACGGTGAGCCAGCAGCTCACCAATCTCGAGGGCGCGATCGGCACCAGCCTGCTGAACCGCGGTGAAAGGCCGGTGACGCTGACCCCCGCAGGCGCGATGTTCCTGCGCCGCGCCAACACGATCCTGAACGAGGCCGACCAGGCCCGCGCCGAGCTTGCCATGGCCGACCTGTCGCGGCTGACGCGGTTCCGCCTCGGGATGATCGAGGATTTCGACGCCGACGTAACGCCGCGCCTGCTCGCCGCACTGGCCGAGGAGATGCGCAACTGCCAGTTCCTGCTCGAGACCGGGGCGAGTCACAGGCTGTTCGATCTGCTCGACGCCCGCGCGCTCGATGTGATCGTGGCGGCGGATATGGGGGTGGCGGGCGAGGGGATGGAGGTGCATCCGCTGCTCGAGGAGCCCTTTGTCGTGGCGGTGCCGCAGGGGCTTTTGCCGGCGGGGGCGGGGGCGGAGGAGGCGCTGCGCCGCCTGCGCCGCCTGCCGCTGATCCAATACACCACGCGCCATCACATGGGCCGGCTGATCGCCGCGCATCTGGCCCGCCAGAACCTGACGCTGGCGCATCGCTTCGAGCTCGACAGTTATCATGCGATCATGGCGATGGTGGCCGCGGGCAGCGGCTGGACGATCCTGACGCCCCTGGGCTGGATGCGCGCGCAGCGGTTCCGCGCGGCGGTCGAGGTGCATCCGCTGCCGCTGCCGCCCTTGTCGCGGATGCTCTCGCTGACCGCGCGGCGGGGTGTCCTGGGCGACATGCCCGCGCAGATTGCCGCGCGCCTGCGCCCGCTGGTGGACGAGATGATCGTGGCGCCGGCGCGCGCCGGGCTGCCATGGCTCGGAGCGGGGATGAGGCTGCTGTGAAAGGGGGCTTTGCCCCCTCTGCCTGCGGCATTCACCCCCAGGATATTTGGGGCCAAAAGATGATCAAGGCTCAGGTGCCGTAGGCGCGATTGTCCTCGGTCGCGGTGTGGAGTGCGTCGAGCAATGCGTCGGCGATGACATCGCAATCGGCGAGGCTCAGGCGCGCGGGCAGGCGCAGGTCGCAGGCCCGCATCAGCATGGCGCGGGTGCGGGGCAGGGTGGGCGCCTCGCCGAGGAAGCCCCAGTTCCAGAAGGCGCGGGCGTTGTCGCGGGTGGTGCCGAAGACCTGCACCTTGAGGCCCATCGCCTCGGCCCCGGCCACGAAGGCTGTGATCTGGTGGTCGGTCAGGCCGGGCAGGTTGAACTGGATGCTGTCGGGCGCGCGCAATTCGCCCGGCAGGGGGGCGGGGACATGGACATGGGGCGAGGCCGCGAGGCGGGCCGCGACATGGTCGTGGTTGCGCCGGCCATTGGCCACGCGGCGGGCGAGTTCGGGCAATTGCGGGCGGATGATCGCGGCGGAGAGCGTGTTCATCCGCAGATTGTAGAGCGGCAGGCGGTTTTGCCAGCGGGCAAAGGCGCTGTGCAGCACGGGGTGTTTGGCCCAGTTATGCTCGTAGGCGCCCGACATGATGACGGCGCGGGCGATCAGGTCGGCGTCGTCGCTGACCATGATGCCGCCTTCGCCTGCGTTGAGGAGCTTGTAGGACTGGAAGCTGAAGCAGCCCGCGCGCCCGATGGTGCCGATATTGCGCCCGGCCCAGGTGGTGCCGAGGCTGTGGGCGGCGTCCTCGATCACCGGCAGGCCGGCCGCGTCGCAGGCGGCCATGATGGCGTCCATGTCCGAGGTATGGCCGCGCATGTGGCTGATGAGCACGGCATCGACGGAGGGCAATTTTGCCGCGAAATCGGCCATGTCGATGCGGTAATCGTCGCCGCAGTCGCAGAGCACCGGCACCATGTCGGCATGGACCACCGCCGAGGGGACGGCGGCGAAGGTGAAGGCGGGGATCAGCACGCGGGCGCCGCGCGGCAGGTCGAGCGATTTGAGCGTGAGGAAGAGTGCGGCCGAGCAGGAGGAGACGGCGAGCGCGTATTTCGACCCCAGCAGCGCCGCGAATTCGGCCTCGAGCAGCGCCACGGGCGAGGTTTGCGCGGTATAGCGGAACAGGTCGCCGGTGGTCAGGATCCGCGTCACCTCGGCCATGGCGGCGGCGGGGATCGGTTCGGCGGCGTAGAGGTCGGGAAGCGGGGTCTGGGTCATTTCCGATTTCCTGAAAGGTGTTTTCAGGAATATCTAACATGACCCATGTGACAGTGCCAAGACAGAATGGCGCGGCTAGATCCCCAGCCGGTCGCGCAGGGCAAACCAGGTCATCGCCAGCGTGAGCAGCGGCGCGCGCATCGCCGCGCCGCCGGGAAAGGGCGGCACGGGCAGGGCCGCCATCACGTCAAGCCGGCCGGTCTGGCCGATCACCGCCTCGGCCATCACGCGGCCCGCCATGCCCGAGAGCGCGACGCCATGGCCGGAGAACCCCGCGCCCGACAGGATATTGGGCGCCACGCGGGCAAGATGCGGCAGGCGCGACATGGTGATGCCCAGCGTGCCGCCCCAGACATGATCGATGCGGGCACCGGCGAGCTGCGGGAACAGATGCACCATGCGCTGCTGCAATTTCGTCGTGATGTCAGCGGGATAGCCCAGCGTATAGCTTTCGCGCCCGCCAAAGAGAAAGCGGCGATCCTCGGACAGGCGGTAGTAGTTGACGACGAATTTGCTGTCGGCCACGGCGATGTCACGGGCGAGCACCTGTGCGGCGCGCTCACCCAGCGGTTCTGTCGCGGCGATGAAGCTGTTGATCGGCATCACGCGGGCGGCGACGGTGCCTTGCAGGTTCGGCAGATAGCCGTTGCCGGCGAGGATCACATGGTCGGCCACCACGCGGCCTTGCGGCGTCAGCACGGTCGCAGGCGCGCCCGGCGAGATGGCTGTCGCTTCGGTCAGCTCGTGGATCTGCGCGCCTGCGGCCTCGGCATGGCGCGCGAGCGCCAGCGCATAGCGCAGCGGGTGCAGGTGGCCCGCGCCCATGTCGAGGATACCGCCCTGATAATGCGGGGTTTTCACCAGTGCCTGGATGGCGTCGCGGCCCATGACTTCGATCTGGTCATAGCCGTATTCGCGGGCCAGATGGTCGGCCTCGTCACGCATGGCGCGGGCTTCGCCGGTGGAATATTCCCCATGTGCCACACCGGGCAGATAGCGTGCCTCGGGCGCGTGGGTGGCGCAGAAGTCGCGCACCTGCGCCTTGGCGGCCTCGGCGATGTCCCACAGCGCGCGGGCGCGCCCCGCGCCGAGCCGCGCCGCGAGCCATTTCTGCCCCTTGTTGTAGCCGGTGCCGACCTGCCCGCCGTTGCGCCCCGAGGCGCCAAAGCCGACGCGATGCGCGTCGAGCACCACCACGCGCAGCCCGGCCTCGGCCGCCACCCGCGCGGCCCAGAGCCCGGTATAGCCCGCGCCGACGATGCACAGATCGGCGCGCAGATCGCCCGCGAGCGCCGGGCGCTGCGGGCCGATGGAGGCGGTGGCGGCATACCAGCTGGGTGGGTAGGCGCCGGGCGGATCGTTGCGGTAGAGCGGGTTCATACGTTCAGCAGCAGATGTTCACGTTCCCACGGGCTGATGACCTGCAGGAATTCGTCATATTCGGTGCGTTTCACGATGGAATAGACGCGGGCGAATTCGGGGCCCAGCACCTCGTGCATCTCCTTGGCCGCGTCAAAGAGGTCAAGCGCGGCGTTCAGCCCCTGCGGGATCTCGTCCTCGGCCTTGTAGGCGTCGCCCTGATAGCGCTTGTCGGCCCAGAGCTCGTTCTTCATGCCCAGATAGCCGCAGGCGAGGCTGGCCGCGATGCACAGGTAGGGGTTGCAATCCATCCCGGCGAGGCGGTTTTCCACGCGCCGGCCTTCGGGCGGGCTGATCGGCACGCGCAGGCCGGTGGTGCGGTTGTCGCGGCCCCATTCGAGGTTGATCGGCGCGGCATGGTTGCGCACATAGCGGCGGTAGCTGTTCACATAGGGCGCGATCACGGCGATCACGCTGGGCATATGTTGCTGCAAGCCGCCGATGAAGTGAAAGAAGGCGTCCGTCTCGCCGCCATGTGGCCCGTTGAAGATGTTGCGCCCCTTGGCATCCGTGACCGAGTGGTGGACATGCATGGCCGATCCCGGCTCGCCTTCGATCGGCTTGGCCATGAAGGTGGCGAAACAGTCGTGTTTCAGCGCCGCCTCGCGCAGCAAGCGTTTGAAATAGAACACTTCGTCGGCGAGTTTCAGCGGGTCGCCATGGCGCAGGTTGATCTCGAGCTGGCCGGCGCCGCCCTCTTGCGTGATGCCGTCGATCTCGATCCCCTGGATCTCGGCGAATTCATAGATGTCGTCGATCACCGGGCCGTAATCATCGACGGCGGACATCGAATAGGCCTGACGCGCGGCGGCGGGGCGGCCGGTGCGGCCCATCATCGGCTCGATCGGCTTGGCGGGGTCGATATGGCGCGCGACGAGGTAGAACTCCATCTCGGGGGCGACAATGGGATACCAGCCCTCCTTGTTGTAAAGCTCGATCACCCGTTTGAGCACATTGCGCGGGGCGCAGCCGATGGGACGGCCCTTCTGGTCATAGGCGTCGTGGATCACCTGTAGCGTGCCATCGGCGGCCCAGGGGCAAGCGGTCGCGGTGGACAGGTCGGGGCGCAGGATCATGTCGGGCTCGGTAAAGCCGTCCACGGCGGCCTCGCCCCAGTCGCCGGTGATGGTCTGGAAGAAGATCGAATTGGGCAGGTGGAAATACTGCTGGCGTTCCCATTTGGCCGCCGGCACCGCCTTGCCGCGCGAGATGCCGGGCAGGTCGGGGACGATGCATTCGACCTCGTCGAGGCGGTTCGCCTCCAGATAGGCGCGCGCGGCGGGGGGGATCTCGTCTGTCCAGCTCATGATGCGGGCTCGTGTTGTTTGAAGAAATCGGCGATCTGGCGGGCCAGTCGCGTGTTGTCCACGGGGGCGTCGGTCTGCGCTGTGGCGGCGTCGAGCAGCGGGTCGGGGACCAGCCCACGGCCGCGTTTCTCGATCAGGCCCGCCACGAAATCGGGGGTAAACTCGGGATGCGCCTGCACGGTAAAGATGCTGTCACCATAGACCAGCGCCGCGTTTTCGCAAAACCCGTTGCTGGCGCAGACACGCGCGGCCGCGGGGCGCTGCGTCACCTGATCCTGATGCCAGGCGTTGAGCGCGACCTCTTCGCCGTCAAAATCATAGACCTGCCGGCCAACCGACCAGCCGCCCGGATATTTCTCGACCCTTCCGCCCAGTGCCTGCGCGATGATCTGGTGGCCAAAGCACACCCCCACCAGCGGCACGCGCGCGGCAAAGCAATCGCGGATGAAATCCTCGAGCGGGGGGATGAAGGCGTGGTCCTCATAGGCGCCGTGGCGCGAACCGGTGATGAGCCAGCCGTCGCAGTCACGCACGCCAGCGGGAAACTGCATGTCGAGCACGCGGTAGGTGGCGAATGCCAGGCCCTGATCGGCCAGCAATTGCGTGAACAGGTCAGGGTAGTCGCCAAAATCCGGCCGCAGCGCGTCAGGCGCTTCGCCGGTTTGCAGGATGCCTATCTTCATGCTGATCTCGAGGTGAGAGGTGTCCAAGGGTAGCGGCAGGCGGGTGACAGGGCAAGGGGCGGTCACCGGCGGCAGATCACGGGGTCAGACCGTATCCAGATACAGCTCGATCTGCTGGCTGGGCGACAGTTCGGCCATGTAGTGCAGCTCTTGCCGCTTGGTCATGACGAAATTGTTGATGAGAAGCTCGGGAAAGATCCGCCGCGCCAGCGTGCTGTGCTCGAAAGTGTCGATCGCCTCGGCCCAGGTCGCGGGGATCTGCACCAGATCCTGTTCATAGGCATTGCCGACGATCGGCGGCGGCGGGGTCATCGCGTCCTCGATCCCGATCAGGGCAGAGCCCAGCACGGCGGCGAGAAACAGATAGGGGTTCACATCGCCCCCCGCGACCCGGTGTTCCACCCGCCGCGCGGCAAGGCTGCCACCGGGCACGCGGATCGACGCGGTGCGGTTGTCATAGGCCCAGCAGATGCCCGTCGGGGCATGGGCCTCGGGCACCAGCCGGTCATAGCTGTTGGCATGGGGCGCAAAGATCAGCGCGAGGTCGGGGATCGCGCGCAGGCATCCGGCGATGGCCTGATGCAGCATCGTGGTGCCCTCATGCGTGCCATTGGCAAAGATATTGGCGCCGGCCGCATCCTGCACCGAGAAATGCGTGTGCAGCCCCGAGCCCGCGAAATCCTCATAGGGTTTGGCCATGAAACTTGCCGCCATGCCATGTTTGCGCGCCAGACCCCGCACCAGCATCTTGAACAGCCAGGCGTCATCGGCGGCCTTGAGCGCATCGGGCACATGCACGAGGTTGATCTCGAACTGGCCCAGCCCCACCTCGGAAATCGCCGCCTCGGCGGGGATGTCCATCTCGTCGCAGGCGTCATAAAGATCGTTGAAGAACATGTCGAACGCATCGAGCGCGCGCAGCGACAGGATGTCGGCCCCCATCCGCCGCTTGCCCGAACGCGGGCTTTTCGGCTGGCGGATCTCCTTGCCGCTGTCATCGACGAGGTAGAACTCCATCTCGGTCGCCACCACCGGCGTCAGCCCCCGCGCCGTGTAGCGGTTCAGGACCGTCGCCAGCGCCTGCCGCGGATCGCCCTCAAAGGGCGCGCCCTCTTCGGTGTACATCCACAGCGGCAAGAGCGCCGAGGGCATCGCAAGCCAGGGCATCGGCACATAGCCGCGCTCGGTCGGGCGCAGCACACCGTCGGGATCGCCGATTTCGAACACCAGCGGGCTGTCCTCCACATCCTCGCCCCAGATGTCGAGGTTGAGCACCGAAAGCGGAAAGCGCGTGCCCTCTTCCTCGATCTTGCGGGCGAATTTCACCGGCACCCGCTTGCCCCGCGCCTGACCGTTCAGGTCGGCGGCGCCGCAGCGCACGTTGCGAATTTCGGGATGCTCGTCGAGCCAGCTCATCGTATCACCTGTGGTCGAAATCTCAGGCGCGCGCGCCTGTCTTGTGGCAAGTGCCTGTTCAGCCGCCGGTTTACAAGGCCGAACAGCCCGATGATCCCCAGCGTGAGCAGGATGAAATACAAGGCGAGGATCGGGTAGGGGATGAACGGGTTGAAGGTCTTGTCCGCGAAATAGCGCGCGTAATAGAGCGCATCGCCCGATTGCTGCACCACCGGAAAGCCGGAAAAGAACACCAGCGTGGTGGCGTGAAAGAGGAATATCGCCTCGTTCGTATAGGCGGGCCAGGCCAGCCGCAGCATCGTAGGCCAGATCACCCGGCGAAAGCGGGCCCAGCCTGACAGGCCATAGGCATCCGCCGCCTCGATATCGCCGCGCGGGATGGATTGCAGCGCGCCGTAAAAGATCTCCCCGGTATAGGCGGCGGTGTTGAGAAACAGCACGATCGCCGCGCCGACCCCGGCAGAGGTCAGCACGCCCATCTCGGGATAGCTGCCCTTGATGTTGAGAAAGAGGAAATAGGCAAAGAAGAACTGGATGAACAGCGGCGAGCCGCGAAAGACAAAGATGAACCATTCCGAAGGCTTGCGCAGCCAGAGCCGGGGCGAGGCCTTGCCCAGCGCCAGTGCCGAGGCCAGGAAGAACCCCGCCAGCAGCGCGATGGCCCCGAAATAGATGTTCCACACCAGCCCCGAGGCGATCAGCGTGAACTGCTGGCACAGCGTGAAATCGGAGGTCGGAAGCGCCCGCAGCCCGTGACCCAGCGCGCGCAGCCAGTAATTCGCGATCACCTCACCACAGGTCATGCCGCCGCCTTTCGCTGGGTCTCGCCGCCCAGCGTTGCCTGCCCGCGCGTGAGCCGCAGCATCAGCCGGCCCAGCACCACCTCGGACAGCTTGGTAAAGGCGAGGTAGAACACCAGCAGGAACAGGAAATACCACATCCGCCAGTCGCCATGCGGATAGGCGGTAAAGCGCGGCGTCTGCGTACTGCCAAGCTCGCGCGCCCAATAGACGATGTCCTGCAACCCCAGCAGGAACAGGAGCGGCGTCGATTTGATCAGCACCATCCACAGGTTCGACAGGCCGGGCAGGGCATAGACCCACATCTGCGGCACGATCACCCGGCGGAACGCCTGACCGCGCGTCATGCCATAGGCCTCGGCCGTCTCGACCTGCCCGCGCGGCACGGCCCGCATCGCGCCATAAAGCACATTGCCGGCAAAGGCGCCGAACACGATGGCAAAGGTCAGCACGGCAATGAGGAAACTGTAGGTGTCATGCACCCATTGCGGGCTCGTGGCGAGCGGCAGCTTGGCCGCCGGGCAGACCACGAAATCGCTGCCCTGCCAGATCTCGGTATCCCAGTCGGGGCATTTCACCTTGTGACGCACCAGTTCGAACAACTGGTCGAGCGCGATCACGAAAAACAGGAAAAAGGCGATGTCGGGCACGCCGCGCACCACCGCCATATAGGCCTTCCCCAGCCAACTGAGCGGCGGAAAATGGCTGCGCGCCGCCATCGCGCCGCCGAACCCCAGCAAGAGCGCCGCAGGCGCGGTGAGCGCCAGCAGCAAGAGCACCGTGCCAAAGGCATAGTAGAGGCCCATGTGCTTGCCTGTCGTGAGGTAGCACAGCATCCAGTCGAGCTGCGTCAGGCTGTCCGGGTCGGTGCACATGGCAAACATGGGGGCCCCTCGGCACGGGGCGGCGGGACAGGGCCCGCCGCCCGGCCGTCAGATCAGAACAACGGGGCTTCTTCGCCGAACCATTTCACGATCAATGCGTTGAGCGAACCGTCCTCCTTCATCGAGGTGATGGCCGCGTTCATCGTGTCCTTGAGCGCGGTATCGCTTTCGCGCACGCCCATGCCGACGCCGCCACCCAGCATCACGTCCTCGCCGATAAAGGTCAGCTCGCCACCCGAGGCCTCGACCAGCGGCACGAGGTAATCCTTGTCGGCGAATACCGCGTCCGCCTCGCCGCCGCGCACGGCCGCGATGGTCTCGTCAGGGGTCGAGAACTCGAGCAGCGTCGCGCCCGAGGCCGCCACGGCGCCGGCGTGGATGGTCGAGACCTGTGCGGCAACGGTGCCCTCGATCAGCGCCGCGTCATCGGTCAGCCCGACATAGGCCGACGGCTGTGGCTGGAGGTAGTTCTGCGTGAAATCAATGACTTCATCGCGCTCGTCGGTGATGCTCATGCCCGCGATGATGGTGTCGTAATTGCCCGACACGAGGTTCGGGATGATGCTGTCCCAGTCATTCACGACCCATTCGCAGGTCAGCCCGGCGCGCGCGCAAAGCTCATTGCCAAGCTCGATCTCGAACCCGTCCACGGCGCCCGCATCATTGATGAAGTTATACGGAGGATAGGCGCCCTCGGTGCCCATGCGCACCACGTCCTGCGCCGCAGCGAATGTGCCCATCAGCGCCAGGGCGGCGGTGGTGAGGATCAGTTTCTTCATAGTCAGTCTCCTGTTGGTGATTTTCAAATTCGTTCCGGACGCCGTGGCGCCCCCGGTTCACGCCGGCACCGTGGCCGACAGGAACCCGCGCAGCCGCTCGGACCGGGGCGCGCCAAAGAGCGTCTCGGGCGGCCCCTGTTCCTCGATCCGGCCCTGATGCAGGAACACGACATGGTCGCTCACATCGGCGGCCATGCGCATGTCATGCGTCACGATGATCATCGTGCGCCCCTCATCGGCCAGCGCCTTGATCACGCGCACGACCTCCTGTTCCAGTTCGGGGTCGAGCGCGGAAGTCGGCTCGTCAAAGAGCAGCGCCTTGGGCTCCATGCACAGCGCCCGCGCGATGGCGGCGCGCTGCTGCTGGCCACCCGAGAGCATGGCGGGAAAGGCGTCGCATTTGTCGCCGATCCCGACCTTGTCGAGATAGCGCCGCGCAGAGGCCTCGACTTCGGCCCGGTCGCGCTTCAGCACCGTCAGCGGCGCCTCCATCACATTCTGCAGGATCGTCATATGCGCCCAGAGGTTGAACTGCTGGAACACCATCGACAGGTTCGTGCGGATCCGGATGAGCTGCTGCTTGTCAGCCGGGCGGCGGTGCAGGCCGGTGCCCTTCCATTTGACCGGCTCACCCTCGAACAGGATATCCCCCTGCTGGCTGTCCTCGAGCAGGTTGGCACAGCGCAGCAGCGTCGATTTGCCCGACCCTGACGAGCCGATCATGGCGACGACATGCCCGGCCGGCGCCGAGATATCCACACCCTTGAGCACCTCGAGCGCGCCGAAGGATTTGTGCAGATTGCGGATTTCAATGACCGGTGTCGTGTTCTGCACGAAACGCTTTTCCCTGTTTCAGGCGATTAGGGCGCATTTCATGGCCGATTGCAACGCTCAGATGACGGTTTGCGCAGCATAAACTGCCCGGTCAGGTGGCAGATGCCTCTGGCAGGGCAGGGATGGGCAGATCATATGCAGAGCGCGGCAGCGCGACGATCCCGCGCAGACCCAGCATGGCGCTGTCGTCAGGGGACAGGCCCGCGATGGCCTCGGCAATCGCCGCGCGGTAGGGCGCGGGGTCGCGGCCCTGGGCGGTGACAAAGCTCTGCCCCGGCGTGGCCTCGGTGCGCCCGATCACGCGCAGCGCCCGCGCGGCAGGCTCCCAGCGCAGCAGCATCGCCCAGGTGACAGCGTCGATGGCGGCAATATCGGCGCGCCCCTCGGCCACGGCCCGCACGCTTTCCACATGCACACCCGTCCGCAGCGATGCGGCAAAGGCAAAGCCGCGCGCCTGCGCCCAGGCCTGCGGCGCGCCCCAGCCCGAATTCGACAGGCCCTCGTTATAGGCAAAGCGCGCGCCGGCGCAGCCGGCAGGGTCCGTCGCGCCGTCATCGGCGCGCACCACAAAGAGGCTGTAATAACAGCCCGCCGGCGCCCCCTCCAGCCCGTAATCCGCCGCGCCGATCAGCGTCAGGCGGTCGCGGAACCGCGCGCGGTAGGGCAGGTTGCAGATCTGCCCCAGCACCAGATCGGGCCGCGCCCAGCCCTCCATATACCCGGTGCCGCGGTCGAGCGCCTCGGGCGCCGCGACCCCGCGCGCGCGCAGCGCGTCGCGGATGCCCGCCCAGAGCCGGTCATGGGCTGCGGCATTCTCGGGCCGGTCATACATGGGCAGGCTGGCGAACATGGCCTAGGCGTCGTCGTCGCGGTCCATCGGCAGACCGCGCAGCGCCTCGACCTTGTGTCGCGCCCGCGCGCTGTCCTGGTCGCTCACCCCCAGCATCGGCGCCACCATCCGCAACAGCGCATTCTCGTCCGCGTCGCGCACCCCGTCGGCGAGCACCACATCCCACAGCGCCTCGATCACCCCGGCGCGGTCCTCATAGGCGACCGCCTCCTTGATCGCACGGGTAAAGCGCACGGTGTCCGGCGCCTCGCGCTCGATCGCCTCGCATTCGGCCCGCAGCCGCGCCGCCTCGACCGGATTCAGGCCGAACCGGCTGGCCAGGATCCGGTCGATCCGCGCGATCTCCTCGACCGCATAGCTGTTGTCGGATTTCGCGATCCGCACCAGAAGCGCACCCAGCGCGCGGCGCGCGTCGAGCGGTGGCAACGGGGCAGGGGACGGGGCCGTCAGACGGCGAAAGAAATCGGTGAACATGCGCTGTTATATACGCCTTCCTGCGCCGCTGAAAAGGGCGCGTCGCAGCCGGGGCAAGACCGGCCGCCTGCATCTTTTGGCCATAAATATCCATTTGACCACCGCGCAACCCGCGCAACGCGCAGGCATCAGGACAGCTGCGCAAACTTTCCTTCGAGCCAGGCCGCCTGCTCTGCGAGCCCATAGGGCGGGTTGATCACCACCAGCCCCGACCCGGTCATCCCGTGCCCCGGCCGTGCGGGCGGGAACCGCACGATATGGCGCAGCACCCCCTCCATCCCGCCGAGCCGTGCCAGGATCTGCGCATGCGGGTTGCCCGCCAGCAGCGGAAACCACAGCATGATGATCCCCACAGGCCATTTGCGGTGCAGCTTCTGCACCAGGAGCGGGATGGTCACATAGTCGTCCTTGACCTCATAGGACGGGTCGATCAGGCACAGCCCCCGGCGCGGATCGGGCGGGGTGAGCGAGAGCGCGAACTCCGCCCCCTCTCGCTGCGCCACATGCGCCTCATGGGGCGACATGGTATAGGACAGAGCTGCAAACTCCTGCGGATGCAGCTCGGCCAGATGCATCCGGTCGCCGGGCCGCAGCGCCTGCGCGGCGATCAGCGGCGAGCCCGGATAGGCCCTGACCCCATGCAGGGCGCGCGTGCGCGCCACCTGCACCGCATAGGGGTGATCGGGGCCAAACCACCCCGCCACCCGGTCAAACCCCTGCGCCGCCTCGCCGGTCTTGCGCGCCGCCTCGCCTTCGAGGTCATAAAGCCCCCGCCCGGCATGGGTCTCGATATAGCTCAGCGGCTTGTCCTTGCGGGTGAGGTAGTCGAGCACCCAGGCCAGCAGCGCGTGCTTGTGGACATCGGCCAGATTGGCGGCGTGATAGGCATGTTGATAGGACAGCATCCGCCCGGTCAGACCAGCCGCGACGTCTCGACCGCGGCGCGGACGAAATCGCGGAACAGCGGGTGCGGGGCAAAGGGTTTGCTCTTGAGCTCGGGATGGAACTGCACGCCGATGAACCAGGGGTGGTCCTTCCATTCGACGATCTCGGGCAGGCGGCCGTCGGGCGACATGCCCGAGAAATGCAACCCGCAGGCCTCGAGCCGGTCGCGATACTTGATGTCCACCTCATAGCGGTGGCGGTGGCGTTCCTCGATCGACAGGGTGCCATAGACCTGCGCGACATGGCTGCCTTCGGCAAGCGTCGCGCTATAGGCGCCCAGACGCATGGTGCCGCCCTTGGCGTCGCCTGCCTTGCGCTCGACCTTGTGGTTGCCCTGCACCCATTCCTTGAGGTGATAGACCACCGGTTCGAACCGCTTCACGCCGGCCTCGTGGTCAAACTCCTCGGACCCGGCGCGCGCCAGCCCCGCCACATTGCGCGCGGCCTCGATCACGGCCATCTGCATGCCCAGGCAGATCCCCAGATAGGGGATGCGGCGGGTGCGGGCAAACTCGGCCGCCTTGATCTTGCCCTCGGTGCCGCGCTCGCCAAAGCCGCCGGGCACAAGGATCGCATGAAAGCCCTCGAGATGCGGCGCGGGATCCTCGCGTTCGAACAGTTCCGCATCGACCCATTCGACGCGCACGCGCACCCGGTTGGCCATGCCGCCATGGGTGAGCGCCTCGGCGATGGATTTGTAGGCATCCTCGAGCTGGGTATATTTGCCGACGATGGCGACCTTGACCTCGCCTTCGGGGTTGTGGATGCGGTCGGACACATCCTCCCACACCGCGAGGTTGGGCTTGGGCGCGGGCGCGATGCCGAAGGCGTCGAGCACCGCCTGATCGAGCCCCTGCGCGTGATAGGCCAGCGGCGCGTCGTAGATCGTCTTGAGGTCATAGGCGGCGATCACCGCCTCCTTGCGCACGTTGCAGAAGAGGCCGATCTTTTCGCGCTCGCGGTCGGGGATCGGATGCTCGGACCGGCACACGAGGATATCGGGCGCGATGCCGATGGCGCGCAATTCCTTGACGCTGTGCTGGGTCGGCTTGGTCTTGAGCTCACCGCTCGCGGCCAGGTAGGGCAGCAGCGTCAGATGCATGAAGATGCATTGCCCGCGCGGCCGTTCCTGCGCGAACTGGCGGATCGCCTCGAAGAAGGGCAACCCTTCGATATCGCCGACCGTCCCGCCGATCTCGCAGAGCATGAAGTCGCACTCATCCTCGCCGATACGGATGAAGTCCTTGATTTCATTGGTGACATGCGGGATCACCTGGATCGTTTTGCCCAGATAGTCGCCGCGGCGTTCCTTCTCCAGCACGGAGGAATAGATGCGCCCCGACGACACGGAATCGGTCTTGCGCGCGCTCACCCCGGTGAACCGTTCGTAATGGCCGAGGTCGAGGTCGGTCTCGGCGCCGTCGTCGGTCACAAAGACCTCGCCATGTTCGAAGGGCGACATCGTGCCGGGATCGACATTGAGATAGGGGTCGAGCTTGCGCAGCCGGACCGAAAATCCGCGCGCCTGCAACAGTGCACCGAGTGCCGCCGAAGCGAGCCCCTTGCCAAGCGAGGACACGACGCCGCCGGTAATGAAAATGAAACGCGCCAAGGCAGCCCCCGTGATCGGTCAGTATTTCTATGGAGCGGTGCCCCTTCGGGAACACACCATCACGGGGTTAAAGTGTAGCCGGATTCGGCCCCCGAACGCAACGGGTCACGCAAGATCATGTGAAACACCTGGCGTCAACCTCAAGAAGTGGGGGCGTGGCGCCCCGCCCCGAGGCAAGCGCCGGCCGCGACTGCGGATGCCTTCGGCGAGGATATTTTTGGCAAGATGAAGCCGGGGCGGCGCGCGCAGGCGGGTGCGTCGCGATCAGTTGGCCTGCGGCACCAGCGGCGCCTCGGGGGCGGCGCCGGGGGGCAGCAGATCCTGGCCGAGGTCCGGTGTCGCGGGGGTTTCCGCCGCCGGTGCGCCAGGCAGGCGGTCCACCACCGACCCGGTCGAGGCCTTTTCCGCCGCGATGATGGTCAGGGTGATCGAGGTCGCGATGAAGGCGATGGCCAACGCCCAGGTCACCTTGCCCAGCGCCGTCGCGGCCGAGCGTCCCGACATCACGCCGCCACCGCCGCCGCTCATCAGGCCGCCGCCTTCGGAGCGCTGCATCAGCACGACGCCGATCAGCGACAGCGCAAGGATGAGGTGGACGATGAGGACGACATTTTCCATCAGGCAGACCTAAAAGAGGCGCAAAGACGCGACGGGACGTATCTAGAAGCTGCGGCGCCGCGCCGCAAGCCCCTTGCGCGCCGCGGCGGGGCATCGTCAGGGGCGGGCGGGGCAAGGATGCCGGAAAAGACCCGCGCGCCTGCCTTGTCGCGCCTCAATTGTCGGTCTCGTCCACCTTGAGCTGGCCCGAGATGCGCCGCCACACGAGGCTCCAGGTCATGCCGATGCCCAGAACGACCGAGACGGTGAAAAGCCCGATCCAGGTGTTCAGACTGCCGTTCTCGAGGCTCAGGATGCCGCGATCATAGAGGAACCACAGCAGCGTGCCGACGATGGCGAGCACCAGCAGCATCCCGAAGGCGCCGATCGCGCGCCAGGTGGCGGAGACATAGATGACATAGCCCAGAAAGAGGATCAGCCCGAACAGTGCCACCAGCGGCATCTGGTCGCGGAAATTGTCACTGGCCCAGCGGACATAGTTCCATTGGGTCGGATTGTAGGTCGCGGCCACAAGGGCAAAGGCAAAGACCCAGCGCAGAATGAAGCTCACCATATCCCTCCACAAGAAATTGCCCGCAGGATGGCCGTGGCGCGGCGCGCTGTCCAGCCCCCGGGACGACAGGGGCGCCGCCCGCGCGGGTGAAAATGCGGTTTCGCCCCCCGGCGCGGCCCGCTATACGGGCGCGGGGCAGATCCTGAAAGGACCGAAGGCATGGCGAATGTGGTGGTCGTTGGCGCGCAATGGGGCGACGAGGGCAAAGGCAAGATCGTGGACTGGCTGTCCGAGCGCGCCGACGTCATCGTGCGCTTTCAGGGGGGCCACAATGCCGGGCATACGCTGGTCATCGACGGGGTGGTCTACAAGCTGTCGCTGCTGCCTTCGGGCATCCTGCGCGAGGGCAAGCTGGGCGTGATCGGCAACGGGGTGGTCCTCGACCCCTGGGCGCTGGTGGACGAGATCGAAAAGATCGCCGCACAGGGCGTCACCGTCGGCACGCATAACCTGATCATTGCTGAAAACACACCGCTGATCCTGCCGCTGCATGGCGAACTGGACCGCGCGCGCGAGGGCTCGAACGCGGTGGCGCGGATCGGCACCACCGGGCGCGGCATCGGGCCGGCCTATGAAGACAAGGTCGGGCGCCGGGTGATCCGGGTGGCCGACCTCGCCGACGAGCCGACACTCGACGCGCGGATCGAGCGGCTGCTCACCCATCACAATGCGCTGCGCCGCGGGCTGGGCCTGCCTGAGGTCGATGGCGCCGCGCTCAAGGCGCAACTTCTCGCTATCGCGCCCCGCATCCTGCCCTTTGCCGCGCCGGCGTGGAAGGTGCTCAACGAGGCGCGCAAGGCGGGCAAGCGGATACTCTTCGAAGGCGCGCAAGGTTCGCTTCTGGATGTCGATTTCGGCACCTATCCCTTTGTCACCTCCTCGACCACGCTGGCAGGCAGCGCCGCCTCTGGCTCGGGTATGGGGCCGGGCGCGGTCGGTTTCGTGCTGGGGATCGTGAAGGCCTACACGACCCGCGTGGGCGAGGGGCCCTTTCCCTGCGAACTGCACGACGAAACCGGCGAGCATCTGCGCACCGTAGGCCACGAGCGCGGCACCGTCACCGGGCGCAACCGCCGCTGCGGCTGGTTCGACGCAGTGCTGGTGCGCCAGACCTGCGTCCTCTCGGGCGTGCGTGGCATCGCGCTGACCAAGATGGACGTGCTCGACGGCATGCCCGAGCTCAAGATCTGCGTGGCCTATGACCTCGACGGGCAGCGGCTCGACTATCTGCCCACCGCCGCCGACCAACAGGCGCGCTGCACGCCGATCTACGAGACGATCGAGGGCTGGGCGGGCTCGACCGCCGGGGCGCGGTCCTGGGCCGACCTGCCGGCGCAGGCGGTCAAATACGTCCGCCGGATCGAGGAACTGATCCAATGCCCGGTGGCGCTCGTCTCAACCTCACCCGAACGGGAGGACACGATCCTCGTGACCGACCCTTTCGCGGATTGAAGGGGGCCCCATGGCACTGTCCTACAAGGCGCGGCGGCGCTGGTCGCTGGTGATCCTGCTGATCGGTCTGCCGGTCTATATCATCGCGGCGGTCACGATCCTGACGATCCTCGACCGCCCGCCGCTCTGGCTCGAACTGGCGATCTATGTGGCACTCGGCATCCTCTGGGCGCTGCCGTTCCGCTATGTCTTTCGCGGGATCGGCCAGGCCGACCCGGCGGCCAAAGGGCAGGACGGCGCCTGATCGGGCCGCCCCGGGGGCTTCTCTGTGCCCCAAATACTCATGCCCCGGTCGCAGGCGGGTGATGCCGCAGGGCAAAGGCGCAAAAGGGGCGCAGGTTGCCCTGCGCCCCTTTGCATTGCCTGACCCGGCGCCGCCTCAGCCCGCGCGGCGCTCCGGGTTGAACCGGCTCTCGCCGCTGACCTGAAAGCGGCCGTTGCGCACCTTCATGATCCGGCCCTGCCGCAGCAGCGTGCCGAACGAGCGCAGACCATCCTCGCGGCTTACCCCGTCGGGGGTGATCTGGCTGACCTTCTTCATCAGTTGCGGGCGCGAGAAATCCTCGATCCCCTCGACAAAGGCGGTATAGGCCGCCGCCGCCTCGAGCAGATCGGGCAGCGCATGCGCGCCCATCTGCTCGGCAAAGTCGGCAAAGGACCCGGCGCTGCGGCTCTCGACCGGGGCGGGTGCCGCGGCTTCGGCGGGCAGGCTCACCCGGCGCGGCCGCACCGGCCCGGCCGCGGCATGAGCGGTGGGCAGGTCCACCCGCTGCGACGCCACGAGCTTGAGCGGGGCAGGGCGCGGCCGTTCGCTGCGCAATTCCTCGATCCGCGGGGCGCGGCGCGGGCGCACGACCTGCCGCAGGTCGTCACGAAAGGCGTTCTCGACCTCGTCATCCTCGGTTTCGGTATCGCCCAGCCGTCGCGCCGCCTCGGTCGCAGCGACCGCGGCCTTGAGTTGCGCAATGGCTTCGCGCCGGCGGCTGGCCGCCGGTTCGGCAAGCTCGGCGGCGGTCTGCGACAGGATCCGGTCCATCGCGGCCTCATCAGCAACCGGCTTGTCGGCAAAGACTGCCCGCCCGGCCCGCAGCGGCATGGCCGCAGAGCCCGCAACGGCGGCAGCCGCCGCCTCATCTGCCGCCTCATCCGCCCCGTCATCCGCCCCGTCATCCGCCCCGACATCTGCCCCGACATCTGCCCCGTCATCCACGGCGTCAAAGTCCGCGGCCAGGACCGGCGCAGTCGCAGCAGATGCGTCGTCATCGCCCTGCGCCGCCAGAAAGGCCGCGATATCCTCGTCCTCGATCCCGTTCAGGTCCGCCTCGGATAAATCCATCGCCGCGTCCGCGAGGTCGTCAAATGCGCCGTCGCGATCCGCGGACCCATCGGTCTGCCCAGCAGCAGGCTCTCGTGCCCATGCCTCCTGATCCGCCGCATCGGATGCCATCGCAAGATCGGCCTCATCGGCAAGGATATCCGCCAGATCTGTCCCGAACAGAGCATCCGCTGTCCTGTCGCCCGCTTCGGCAATGTCCATTGCATCCGCGGGGTCATGGGCCATTTCGCCCTCCGGCGCGTTCAGCCCGGCCATGATCGCCGCCAGACCGGCGTCGTCAGAGCCTTCGTCCACAGCGTCGGTCATCGGCTGCGCCATCGCCGGGCCTTCTTGCGCGGCGTCGCGTCCGACTTCGGCCAGTTCGGCCAGCAGCGCGGCCTCGTCCTCAGGCGACAGGGTGCCTTCGCCCAGATCGATGTCAAAGTCGTGGTCCGCCGCTTCAGGAGAGGCCCCGGACCCGCTTGCCGCGGCGACGTCGCCAGTCAGCGCCGTGTCGAGGCGGTCGAGCAGCGCGAGGTCGGCCAGATCGGCCGCGTCCTGCGCATGTTCCAGATCCGCATGCTCTTCTGCGTGGTCCGGCCCGTTTTCTGCCCCGTCCAGCGAAGCAGCACCGGCGTCAGCCGGAGAGGGATCGGCAACAGCCGCCGCAACACCGGCAAGACCCGGCGCCAGGCTGTCGAACTCGGCCCGCCGCATCCGGATGACCCGGGCACGGACACGGCCACGGTCGGGGCCAAGGTCGGGGCCAAGGTCGGGGCCAAGGTCGGGGCCAAGGTCGGGGCCAAGGTCGGGGCCAAGGTCGGTGCCCTCATCCTGCGGCGCATCCTGCACGGTCGTTTCGGCCTCTGCCGCGACGGCACTGTCGATGGCGACCATCGGCTCGGGTGCGACCTCGTCCAGCGCGACGTCGTCCTCAATACCCTCGTCCAGCGCAACCTCGTCGGGCGCAACCTCGTCGGGCGCAACCTCGTCGGGCGCAACCTCGTCCAGCGCAACCTCGTCGGGCGCACCCTCTTGCGGCGCGGCGGCTTCGGTGTCGCCATCGGTGGCAAATCCGGCCATGGGCCCCGCACCAGCGGCAAGGCCACGCCCCACCACGGCACGGATCCGCTGAAGCTTGGCGGCGACGCTGTCGGGGTCGGGATGGGCGGGCAGGGTTGCAACCGGCGGCATCACCAGGGCTTCAGAGACGGCCACATCAGGCCCTTCGGCATCGGGGAGAGCCGCGGCACGAGGCGCGGTCTCGCCGGTATCCCCGCCCGTGATCCGCAGGCTGTCCTGAACCGTGTCCTCGACCAGATCCTCGAAATAGAGCGTGGCGGCGTCATCCGTCACCGGACCCGTGGCTGCGAGCAGCGGCGAGGGGACGGGGTGGTCCGCCTCTGCCTCGGGTCCGGTGACGCCACCGGGTTGCGCGGCCTGCACAGCCGGGGCAGCGGCGGCGGGCCTTGCGGTGGTGATGGGCCTCTCCTCATGAGAGATGGCGCGGCCAACAACCGGGCTGGGTGCCTGCGCCGCCGGTGCTGCGGCAGGCGCCGGAGCCTCTGGTGCGGCCTGAACCGCCGGCGCAGCGGCCTCCCGGCCGACACGCAGCACGATGCCCGAGGCATCCATCCGGGCCTCGACCCGGCGCGCGATCTCGCGTTCGGCGATCCGCGCCAGCATCTCGGCATCGGGCACAGGCGGTTCCGCCCCGAAATACCGGTCATCGGCGGCAAGATCGCGGAAATACTCCGCAATCGCCTTCATCGTTCCAAAGGAGTCGTCGAACCCTTCAAGGGTACAAGAGAATGTCCCGTAGGAAACGGTAAGAATCTTGCTAGATCCAACCATGTGTGTTCTCGCTTTCATCCACGCCCAGTAGCATCCGGTTTACCATCAATTGGTTCGCAATCGGGAACAGGAACGGGTTCAACACGGTGTTATTTCGTGACCCTTTTGGGGCGCGTTTCCAGACCGAAAGGTAATCCTGTCCGATGACGACGATTGTTCATGCTCAAGCTCCGGTCACGCTGGTCGGTGGAGCCGAGCTTAGACACAATGATCTTACCACAGCCTTAAGCCGTGCTCCAAGGCTGGTGGCGGCCGATGGTGGTGCGGATGCGATCCTCGCGGCGGGCCTGCGCCCCGAAGCCGTGATCGGTGACATGGACAGCATCGGCGCGCCCGCCCGCGCGGCCTTTGCCGATCTGCTGCATCCCATAGCCGAACAGGAAAGCACCGATTTCGACAAGGCGCTGCGCCATATCGCGGCGCCGCTGGTGCTCGCGGTGGGCGTGACCGGCGGCCGCTTCGACCATGAACTCGCGGTGATGCATGTGCTGATGCGCCATGCTGACCGGCCCTGCATCGTGATCGGCACGCAGACCGTGGTGTTCCTGTGCCCGCCCGCGCTCGACCTCGCGCTCGCGCCCGGCGCCCTCGTCTCGCTTTTCCCCATGGCTCCCGTCCGCGTTGCCTCGCGCGGCCTGCACTGGCCCACGGATGGCCTGCTCTTTTCCCCCGGCCATACCATCGGCACCTCGAACGCCGCGACAGGTCCGGTCCGACTGGCGGCCGATGCGCCCGCCATGCTGGTGATCCTTGCGCGCCCGGCGCTCGACGCGGCCATGGCGGCGCTCACCACCGCGCCCTCCCGCTGGCCTGCGCGCTGACCCCGGGCTTCTTTGCGCCCCAAATACTCGCCCCGCAGGGTCCGCAGCCGGCCATCCCGCGCCGGCATCAGAGGGGCGGCGCCACCACCGACCCCTCCCGCGCGGTGATCCGCTCGCGGTGGATGATATAGAGGCCCGAGGCCACGATCACCCCGATCCCGGTCCAGGTCAGCACATCCGGAAAATCGTCGAACACCAGATAGCCCAGCGCCGCCGCACTGACGATCTCGAGGTAATGCAGCGGCGCCAGCGTGGCCGAAGGCGCAAAACGCAGCGCCCAGGTCATCAGCATATGCGCCCCGGCCGAGGCCGCGCCCACCCCCGCAAGCCAGAGCCAGGCCATCCCCTCGGGCCAGCGCAGCCCCAGCGTCGGCAGCTCGAGTGCCGCCCCCGCCGCCATCACCGGCAGACAGAGCAGCGTCGCCACGGTTGCGGTGTGATACTGCATCGGCACCGGATGCATCCGCCGCGACAGGCTGCGCGTGACGAGCATGTAAAGTGCAAAGGACAGCGCCGTGCCCAGCGGATAGAGCGCGACAAGGCCAAAGGTCACGAGGCTCGGCTGGATCACCAGCAGCGCCCCGCCAAAACCCACGACGCTGGCCGCGATCCGCCGTGGCCCCACCGCATCGCCGAACAGGTAATGGCCCAGGATCAACAGGATGAACGGCTCCACAAAGGCGATGGCCAGCGCATCGGCGATGGGCATCACCGCGACGGCCGCCACAAAGCAATAGGTCGAGGCGATCAGACAGGCCGCCCGCGCCATCAGCGCCCAGGCCAGCCCCGGCCCGATCCGCAGGCCGTGGCCCAGCCACAGGCAGACCGGCGCCATCAGCACCGCCTGCACCACAAAGCGCGCCGTGGTGATCTGGCCGACCGGCAGGGTCGCGGCGGCAAGCTTGGACGCCACGTCGATCAGCGGCGCGGTGATGCAGAAGCCCAGCATGAGGACAATGCCGGCAAGGATACGGTCAGGCTGCATCGGGGGTCCGCGTCAGGTGGCCGGCGGCTGGATGCCAAAGCGGCGATGGGGTGGCGACAGCATGATCATGGCCGCAATGCGGTTTCAACCCGTCGCGAACACGCCGTCCGATGGCCAGGGCGACCCGCAGGACAGCGCTGCTGTTACCGGTTTCTTCACCCTGATCCACTAGCCTGCCTCCTGATGCTGCCTTGACGTAGCGACGCTGCCGCTGCGCGGCGGCCCCGCCATCCGACCACAGACCAAGAGGCGTTGCCATGGCCACGATACATGACCTGATCGAAGTCACCCAGATCAGCCCGGACACCACCTATTCCAGAGCGGCCGGAAACGTGATCGGCGTGGTGGACAATGTGACCTCCGCCGCGCTCGACGATGGCGAGTTCGACATCGGCGACAGCATCCGGATCGGCGGCCAGACCTATTCGATCACCCGCATCCGGGAAGCCAGCAACAGCGGCCGCTTTACCCTCGAGGATGGCACAAGCCGCAGCTTTGACCCCGGCAGCGAAAGCAACCTGCCCGCGGTGTTCCTCACCGTTTCGGACGGCTCTGTCACCCGGCATTTCATCATCCCGAACGACAGCTATGGCGACATGCGGATCGCCGAAATCAGGACCGGCAGTCTCACCGATGTCGCGGGCTCGGATGCGGCTGTCATCTCGACCACGAACAACACGGTCGATGTGGTCTGTTTCGTCACCGGCGCCCGGATCAGGACAGCCACAGGCGAGACGGCTGTCGAGGCTATCCGCGTCGGTGATCTCATCGCGACCCGCGACAATGGCCTTCAGCCCGTCCGCGCGATCCTGCGGACCGAGGTGGCGCCGGGCCAGATGGACCACAGGCTCAAACCTGTCGCCTTCGAGGTGGGGTCGCTGGGGCCGGGCCTGCCGCACCGCAGGCTTTGCGTCTCGCCACATCACCGGATGCTCGTCACCGACCCGTCCGGCCGGCACGTGCTGGCGCCGGCCAAGGCGCTGACGCACCGCCACGGTGTCCGCGTGCTGCAGGGCAAGCGGTCTGTCAGCTATTTCCACATCGTCTTTTCGCGGCACGAGATCATCTGGGCCAATGGTGCCATGATCGAGAGTTTCTATCCCGGCCCGATGGCGCTGCGGGCGATGTCCGCGGAGACCCTTGCGCAGGTGCGGGCGATCTTTGGAAGCGATAGTGCGGCCGACGGCGACGCACAGCACCGCGCCGCCGCACCCGCTCTTGCCGTGCCCGCCCTTGCCGTGCCCGCCCTTGCCGTGCCCGCCCTTGCCGTGCCCGCCCTTGCCGCACCCGTCCTTGCCGTGCAGGCCGCGCGCCGGAGGGCAAGGGCCCTTTGTGGCGCCATGCCCTGACGCAGCCACGGGCCCCGGCCAGTCCGGCCAGCCCGGCCAGTCCGGTCAACCCGGTCAACCCGGCCAGGCGTGCCGGGGCAAGCAGCCTCGCCCCTCTGTCGGGGCCGCCATGGTCGCCCTGCCGGCTCCGTCGTCACGCCGGACCCGTTATCATGGCCCGGTCCCGGCGTGGGGCAGGCGTCCGCATGTCGCGCCACGGCAATCGCACAAGGATGTCCTGACCGTCCGGCCTGTCCTGTCAGACGGGCCTGTCAGCCTGTCCCGTCAGCGGGGCCTGTCAGCAATTCGGCACATTCACCGCCAGCCCGCCCAGCGCGGTTTCCTTGTATTTCTCGCTCATGTCCGCGCCGGTCTGGCGCATGGTCTCGATCGCGGCGTCCAGGGGCACGAGGTGCTGGCCGTCGCCGCGCATGGCGAGCGAGGCGGCCGACACCGCCTTGATCGCGCCGAGGCCGTTTCGCTCGATACAGGGGACCTGCACGAGGCCGCGGATCGGGTCGCAGGTCATGCCCAGATGATGCTCGAGCGCGATTTCGGCGGCGTTTTCGACCTGTTCGGGCGCGCCGCCCAGAACGGCCGCAAGCCCCGCCGCCGCCATCGCCGCGGCTGACCCCACCTCGGCCTGGCAGCCGCATTCCGCGCCCGAGATGCTGGCGTTGGTCTTGATGAGCCCGCCCACGGCAGCGGCGGTCAGCAGGAACTCGCCCACGCGCGACGCTCTGGCGCCCGGCACATGGTCGAGCCAGTAGCGGATCACCGCCGGCACAACGCCGGCCGCGCCATTGGTGGGCGCGGTGACGACCTGCCCGCCGGCGGCGTTTTCCTCGTTCACCGCCATCGCATAGGTGGACATCCAGTCGTTGATCGTATGCGGCGCGGGCTGGTTCATCCCCCGTTCGGCCAGAAGCGCCTGGTGGATCGCCTTCGCGCGCCGCCGCACCCGCAACCCGCCGGGCAGGATGCCATCGGTGGCAAGCCCCCGGTCGATGCAGGCGGTCATGACCCCCCAGATCCGCGCGAGACCCGCGTCAAGCGCGCCCGCCGTCATTCGTGTGAGTTCATTGGCCCGCTTCATCTGCGCGATGCTCAGGCCGCTTTCGGCCGCCATGTCGAGCATCTGTGCGGCGGTGCAAAAGGGGAAGGGGACCGGCGGGCCACTGTCGGCGGCGGGGCCGGCGGCCAGTTCGGCCTCGGTCAGCACAAAGCCGCCGCCGATCGAATAATACGTCACCTGCGTGACCACATCGCCCTGCGCATCGAGGCCGCGCAGGATGAGGCCATTGGCATGGCCGGGCAGCGCCGGACCATAGTCGAACACCAGATCGCGCGCGGGGGCAAAGCGCAGCACCGGCAGGCCGGGCGGGGTGAGCGTGCCTTCGGCCTGCAGGCGCGCCAGTTCGGCTTCGGCGCGCACGGCGTCGTAATCCTCGGCGCGAAAGCCGGCAAGACCCAGGATCACGGCCCGGTCGGTGGCATGGCCCACGCCGGTAAAGGCAAGGCTGCCATGCAGCGAGACGCGCAGGCCCGCCACGGAGAACGGCAGGTCGCGCAGGTGGTCGAGAAAGCGCGCCGCCGCGACCATCGGCCCGATGGTATGCGAGGACGAGGGGCCGATGCCGACCTTGAACATGTCGAATACGGAAAGAAACATCAGGGGGCCAGTGCGTCTGGATGCGGAGGGTCTTGGCGCAGCCTAACCCATTCCTCGTTGTGACGTTGTTCGAAAACGACCTGTCGCGCCGCATCGGCGCAGCCCGCCCGCGGCACCGCTTTGCCCCTCGCGCGCCGCCCGCGCATTGCCTATAACGCTGTCAGTTGCTGCAAGGGAGAGCCGCCATGCCCACCGATCTGTCGCCCATCGACAAGGCCAAATATGCCGCCGCCCGCCGCGCCACCGGCTATGTGGAAAGCGGAATGCGCGTCGGGCTGGGCACCGGATCGACCGCCGCCTGGCTGGTGCGCTGCCTGGGCGAGATGGTGCGCGACGAGGGGTTGCGGATCAAGGGCGTGCCGACCTCGGCGCGCACGGCGCAACTGGCCCGCGACGTCGGGATCGAGGTGATCTCGCTCGACGAGGCGAAATGGCTTGATGTGACGATCGACGGGGCGGATGAGTTCGACGCGAACCTCAACCTGATCAAGGGCGGTGGCGGCGCGCTGTTGCAGGAAAAGATCGTGGCGACGGCGAGCGACCAGATGGTGGTGATCGCCGATATTTCCAAACAGGTCGAGACGCTGGGCGCCTTTCCGCTGCCGGTCGAGGTGATCCCCTTTGGCTGGCAGACGACCAAGACGCTGATCGAGGAGACGCTGATCGGGCTCGACGTGCTGGGCCGGTCCACCACGCTGCGCATGAACGGCGAGCGGGCCTATGTGACGGACGAGGGCAATCATATCCTCGATCTGCATCTCAACCGGATCGGCAATGCGCGGCAATTGTCGCTGGTGCTCAACCAGATCCCCGGGGTGGTGGAGAACGGGCTGTTCATCGACATCTGCGATGCGGTGGTCATCGGATTTGGCGACGGGCGGGTGGAGCTTCGCGACATCCACAAGGGGTCGGTCGAGGAGAGCCGGTTCGACTTTTTCGAGGCCGACAACCTGTTTACCGACATCTCGGAATAGGCCGCGCGCCCGCCAGGCGCTGCACGGTCGGGACTGGGGAAGAATTTTCGTACGAAAATTCTTGCAAGAGTTTTCGTACGAAAACTCTTGGCCTCCGGCGGGGATATTTGGGGCAAGATGAAGGTGGGGCGCAGCGCATAACCACTTGGCAAAAAGGCCTATGAAACGGGTTTGGCCGCATGTTCGTCTCTCACGGCCTTTCACGTCTGATATTGGCCCTCGCCCATCCCGCTGCTGATCGCGCGTGGTGCCTGGGTCAGTCTTTGGGCGCATCACCGCTTTGCCGCGCTCTGGGCGCGCCACGCCGTGCATCACGGTGACGAGAGGCCCGAAACGCGCAAGAATTGCCCTTTTCATCCGCTCAGCCATATCCTCAACCGCTTCGCCAGCATGTTGCCTGTTCTGGCGCTGGGCTTTGCGTCCGCAGCGGTGCCGGGACAGGATGCTTTGGTGCTCCACAGCACGGCAACCTGGCCTATGACTTTGGCCGTCTCGATGCGGTGCTCGACACCAATGCGCGGCGCCGCTGGTGTCATTGGGAAGCGCCGGCGAAAGGGATGCGCAACCCCGGCCGCGCGCTGGTGATCCGGGACCGTGTCCTTGGCACCTATCTGCGGGCCGACAGTGCGGCGCGGCCTGCACGGATCGGTCTTTTCGTGGCAAGCCGGGCCTATCCCCAGGCGACGCGCTTTTTGCAGCAGGTGCACTGGCCGCAGGGGCGCGGGTGCTGCCGCGCGTCCACCGGCCGAGCACTGCTTGCGCTGGCACTTGGCGGAAAGGTGTGGAATAGAAGCGCCGACTGATGCAGGGATGGCACCATGGCGTTCGACTATGACCTTTTCGTGATCGGCGGCGGATCGGGCGGCGTGCGCGCCGCGCGGATGGCGGCGGCAACCGGGGCCAGCGTCGGGTTGGCCGAGGACAGCCGGATGGGTGGCACCTGCGTGATCCGGGGCTGCGTGCCCAAAAAGCTGATGGTCTTTGCCTCTGGCTATGGCGAGACCCCGGCCGATGCGCGGGCCTATGGCTGGGACATTCCCGATGGTGTCTTTGACTGGCAGCCGTTCCGCACGCGGCTCAACACCGAGCTTGACCGGCTCGAGGGGGTCTATCGGCAATTGCTGAGCACATCGGGCGTCACCATCCACGACGCGCGCGCGACGCTCGATGACGCGCATGCGGTGCGGCTGTCGACCGGCGAAGTGGTCACGGCGCGTCACATTCTCGTGGCGACGGGGGGGCGGCCCGAGCGGCCGGACAGCCCCTGGGCGCATCTGGGCATCGTGTCGGATGACATCTTTCAGTTCGACAGGCTGCCCGCCTCGATCCTGATCGTGGGCGGCGGCTATATCGCCTGCGAATTTGCCTGCATCCTGCATGGGCTGGGGGTCAGGGTCACGCAATTCTACCGTGGCGCGCAGATCCTGCGGGGCTTTGACGACGAAGCGCGCGGGCTGGTGTCCGAGGCGATGCGCGCGCGCGGCATCGACCTGCATCTGGGCACCGACATCCTCGACATGCGCCCTGCCGCTGACCGCCCTGACCGCATCGGCATGGGCGCGCCGGAACAGGAGCCTGCGCCGGCGCTGGCCTCGGGTGGCAAGGGCCCTGTCTGGGTCAAGGGCAGCAACGGGCACGAGGCCATGTTCGACACCGTGCTGTTCGCCACCGGCCGCGCGCCCAACAGCCGGGGGCTCGGGCTCGAGGCGGCGGGCGTGACGCTGGGGCGGGGCGGCACCATCGCGGTGGACGCCTATTCGCAGACCTCGGTGCCCTCGATCTATGCCGTGGGGGATGTCACGGGCCGGGTCAACCTGACGCCGGTCGCAATCCGCGAGGCGGCGGCCTTTGTCGAGACGGTGTTCGGCGGCACCCCGACGCCGGTCGATCACAGCCTGATCCCCTCGGCCGTGTTCACCCAGCCCGAGCTTGGCACCGTGGGCCTGTCGGAGGAGGCCGCGCGCGCGCAGGAGCCGATCGAGGTTTATTGCACCTCATTCCGGCCGATGCAGACGGCCTTTGCCGGGCGGCCTGACCGGGTGCTGATGAAACTGGTCGTAAGCCAGGCCAGCCGCAAGGTTCTGGGCTGTCACATCGTCGCACCCGGCGCGGGCGAGATGATCCAGCTCGCCGGGATCGCGATCAGGATGGGCGCGACAAAAGAGGACTTTGACCGCACGGTTGCGGTGCATCCGACCATGTCCGAAGAGCTGGTCACGATGCGCGCGCCGGTGCGCAAAGCATAAAGGACGGGTTGAAATCGGCGCATTCGCGCACAAGTTGGAACCAGACGGCCCCGCACAAGACAACCGGGGCGACAGCAAGGGAAACAGAGGCTTTATGGCTGGAAATACTGGAGGCCCCTGGGGCGGCGGTGGCAATCGTGGCGGATCGGGCGGCGGCGGAGATGACGACGACCGCAAGCCGCTGGGCGGGCGCAGACCGGGCGGCGAGGGGCCGCAGATCCCCGAGATCGACGAGCTGATGAACCGCGGCCGCGAACAGTTGCGCGTGCTGATGGGCGGCGGCAACCGGGGCGGCGGGCTGAATGGCGGCGGTGCGGGCGGCGGCGGCGGCTTCAAGCTGACGCGCGGCACGCTCGGCCTTGGCGTGCTGGGCGCGGTTGTCATCTGGGGGGCGATGTCGATCTATACCGTCGCGCCCGAAGAGCAGTCGGTCGAGCTGTTCCTCGGCTCTTATTCCGCGATCGGCAATCCGGGCCTCAATTTTGCGCCCTGGCCGCTGGTGACCTATGAAAAGGTCAATGTGACCTCGGAGCGGACCGAGAATATCGGGTCCACCGGGATCGGGCGCGACGAGGAAGGGCTGATGCTCACCACCGACGCGAATATCGTCGATATCGCCTTTCAGGTGGTGTGGAACATCAATGACCCGTCCAAGCTGGTGTTCAACATCCGCGATCCCCAGCTCACCGTGCAGGCGGTGTCGGAATCGGTGATGCGCGAGATCATCGCCGCGTCGCCGCTGGCGCCGATCCTGAACCGGGACCGGGGCATCATCGCGGATACCGCGCAGCAGCGGATCCAGGCGACGCTGGACGATTATGACAGCGGCATCACCATCGTGCGTGTCAACCTGCAAAAGGCCGACCCGCCCGCCGATGTCATCAACAGCTTCCGCGAGGTCCAGGCGGCCGAGCAGGAGCGCGACCGGCTGCAACGCCAGGCCGATGCCTATGCCAACCGGGTGCTCGCCGAGGCGCGTGGCCAGGCCGCGCAGATCATCGAGCAGGCGGAAGGCTATCGCGCGCAGACCGTCAACGATGCGCTGGGTGCGGCGAGCCGGTTCAGCGCCGTTCTGACCGAATATCAGAAGGCGACAGACGTGACCCGCCGCCGGATCTATCTCGAAACCATCGAACGGGTGCTGAGCAATGTCGGCAAGATCATCCTCGACCCGTCGGTCGCGGGGGCCAATGGCGGCGGCACCGGGGTGGTCCCGTTCCTGCCGCTCAACGACTTGATGCGCAGCAGCGAAAGCGGCAATGCCGGTGCCGCTGCGGCTGCGACCGGACAGGGGAACTGAGCCATGAACAAGACCGCATATCTTCTGCCGATCATTGTCCTGGCCATCGTCGGCATCCTGTCGTCGCTGTTCATCGTGACCGAAAAGGAAAAGGCGCTGGTCCTGCAATTCGGCCAGATCCGTCAGGTCCGCGAAGAGCCGGGGCTCTACTTCAAGATCCCGCTGATCCAGGAAGTCGTGAAATACGACCGCCGCATCCTGTCACTGGATACCGAGACCATCGAGGTCACGCCGTCCGATGACCGCCGGCTGGTCGTCGATGCCTTTGCGCGCTACCGTATCGCGGATGTCGTCCGCTTCCGGCAGGCCGTGGGCGCGGGTGGGCTGCGCACCGCCGAGGACCGGCTTGCCTCGATCCTCAACGCGCAGATCCGCGAGGTCCTGGGGGCCGATCAGGTCACGTCCGACACGATCCTGTCGGCCAATCGCCGGGTGTTGATGAACCGTATCCGCGACCAGGCCCAGGCCAATGCGGTGTCGCTCGGGCTCGATGTCGTGGACGTGCGGCTCAAGCAGACCAACCTGCCGCAGCAGAACCTCGAGCCGACCTTTGCCCGGATGCGGGCCGAACGGGAACGCGAGGCCGCCGACGAGGTGGCGCGGGGGAACGAGGCGGCGCAGCGGGTGCGCGCATTGGCGGACCGGACCGTGATCGAGACGCTCTCCGAGGCCGAGCGCGAAGGCCAGATCACCCGCGGTGAGGCCGATGCAGAGGCGAGCGCCGTCTTTGCCCGGGCCTATGGCGCCGATCCGGAGTTCTTTGGCTTCTACCGCTCGATGCAGGCCTATGAGGCGTCGCTGCAAGGGCGCAACTCGACGATGGTCATGACCTCGGACAGTTCGTTCTTTGACTATCTCTACTCGGCCACGCCGAGCGTTCCGGCACTTCCGGGCGCGCAATAGGCGTGATCGCGACACTCGGCCTTGCCTTCGGGCTGGTGCTGATCGTGGAGGGGCTGGTGTACGCACTGGCCCCTTCGCTTGTCGAGGATCTGCTGACCGCGCTGCGCGCCTTGCCCTTGGCACGGCGCCGGCAGGTCGGTCTTGCCGCGCTGGCTCTGGGCGTGCTGCTGGTCTGGGTCGCCGATGCGCTGGGCGCCCGCCTGTGACGGTCGCCGCCGCGCGGCTTCGAGGGATGCGTCAGGGTTAGCCGCGCATCCCCGTCCCCGCCAGCCGGTGATAGAAATGGGTGAATGTCGCGGCCCCCAGGATCGGCACCAGCAAGTTGACCAGCGGGATCGACAGCGGCACCGCCATCAGGCAGCCCGCGACCCAGATCTTGCCCCAATGCTGCTGGCGCAGGGCCCGCGCCCCCGCACGCCCCTCGCGGCGCATGGCCGCGACCTGAAAATACTCGCGGCCCAGCAGGAACCCGTTGAGCCCGTAGAAGATCGGGAAAATGGCAAAGGGCAGGAAGGCATAGAGGATGAAGGCCAGCAGGTTCGCACCGATCAGCAGGCCGAGAAAGGCCACGGTGTCGGCCACCGCCTCTGCAAAGGGCACGCGGGGGACCGGCGGCAAATGCGGGTAGTGCTGATCCTCCACGGCCTGCGCCACATCGTCGAGAAAGAGCGACGTGATCGCCGAGGCGACCGGGATCATCAGGAACATCGACAGGAAGATCATGAAGAAGAACGACGCGATGCCCAGGAGGTCGCCGACCCAGGAGACTTCGCCGATGAAGGGCAGGGTGGTGGTGTCGCCCGCCTGCGCGATCAGCCACAGAAACCCCGCATAGCAGGCCACCAGCAGCGCGACCGTGAGCCCGATGCCCAGCCAGAGCACCCGGCGAAAGCGCGGATCGGCAAGCTGGGCCACGGCCTTGGCGAAATCGGTGAGGATCATGACGCGACCCAGGTGGTGAGCGCGTCGATATCGGGGCGCGGGCGGTCGGGCGGGGCGGCCGTCTCGGTCCCGATATGGACAAAGCCCACGAGGGTTTCGTGTGGGGCGAGGTCCAGCGCCTCGGTCACGAAGGCGCGGTCATGCGAGGGCCAGCCCGATAGCCAGTTCGCCCCCCAGCCGGCTGCGAGTGCGGCATTGAGCAGCGCGAGGCAGGCGGCGCCGGCGCTGTAGGTCTGCTCGATCGGCGGCACCTTGTCGGATGGTTTGGGCGAGGCCACGACAGCCACGGCGAGCTGGCCCTGATCGAATTGCTGGCGGCCCTTGGCGCGGGCCTGCTCATCCATGCCGAGCGCGGTGGCGCGCCTGTCTGCCACTTCGGCCAGCCGCGCGAGCGCGGGCTTTTCGAGCACGACAAAGCGCCACGGCTCGAGCTTGCCATGATCGGGTGTGCGGGCGGCGGCGATGAGCAGGGGGCGCAGCGCGGCGCGGTCGGGCACCGGCAGGCCCAGCGTCTTGGCCGGGCGCGAGCGGCGGGTCAGCAGGAAATCGAGCGCGGCAGGGTTGGGCGTGGGCATCGGCGGTCCTTCGGGCGGTTGCTGCGCGGGAACCTAGTCCCTCTGGCCGTGCCATGCCAGAGGGACATGGCGCTGTCCCTCGGGGGCCGCCCTCTGCCCCGCCTAGTCCATCCGGTCCGGCGCCGCGCCGCGGCTCAGCCGGTAGGCCCCCCCGGCCGCAACCGCCTGCCAGTCCGACGCCACCCCGTCCGGCCAGATCACCCTGACCTCGGCCGCCCCGGCTGTGCCCAGGCCGAAATGCTGCGGGCCCAGCACGCCGCCGGCATGGCCGCCGCCCACCGTCACCTCGCGCCGCTGCACCCGACCGTCGGCGCGCAGCTCTACCCAGGCGTTGACCGCGTTCCGGTTCGGCCCCGGCTGCTCTGGCGTCACGCTCACGAAACCGCCCGACACAGGCCCCGCATTGCGCCACAGCTCGGCCGGGCCATTGCGGTTGACCACCACCAGATCGACCTGCCCGTCGCGGTTGAAATCGGCCAGCGCCGCGCCGCGCGCGGTCAGCATGCTCGCGACGCCGGCCCGGTCGCCCGCCTCGTCAAAGGTGCCATCCGCGCGCCCCAGCAAAAGGTTGTTGGGGTCGCGCAGCGCGAAATCGGGCATCTCGGTCACGTTGCCCTTGGCGATGAACAGGTCGGCGCGGCCGTCATTGTTCACATCCTCGAACTGCGCATGCCAGGCAGTCGAGGGGCGTATTTCGTCCCCGCTATAGGGTCGCTGCGCCACCACGCCGCGCGCCAGCGCCACATCGGCATAGACAGGCCTGCCCTCACCGGGGCTGGCCAGCGTCTGCAGCTTGTTGTCGGCCATCGAGGTGAGGAAATATTCGGGGAACCCGTCGCCATCCAGATCCTGCCCCGCGATCCCCATCCCCCAGATCACCAGTCGCGCCCAGCCTTCCGCCTCGGTAAAGAGCCGCGGCGCCTCGCCCGGCGGCATATGCCAGAGCTGTTCCTGCCCGCCCTTGTAATATTCGCGGTCGTTGGACACCCGCAGCGCAGGCTGCCCCGACCGGTCCCAGTCGGTGAACAGCATCGAGAGCGCGCAATGGCTGGGGCTCAGCGCCAGCGGCGGTGCAAAGCCGCGCCCCTCCGGGCGGTGCAGCCAGTTGTCGGTGCACGACCCCCAGGGAAAGGCATCCTCGCGCCGGTCGATGTAATTGCCGATGGCGATGGTCGGCCAGTCCGCCCCCGCCTCCCATGTGGCGGCGAGCGCGGTGGACCAGCCGTCGCCCCCGTCAAAGCCCCAGGCTTCGTTGGCGCGTTCAAAGCGACAGTCGCCCAGGCCCCGCAGCGCGATGTTCTCGCCCACACGCAGCAAGATCAGATCGGTGTTGGCATCGCCGTCCACGTCGAGCGGATAGGCCCCGCTCACCCTGTCATACGCCGCGCCGCCCTCGACCGGGGCAAAGCGCAGGTCGCCCCCCGCCAGGCTTTCGTTGCGCCAGAGCGTTGCCGGCGCGGTCCCGCCCGCCAGCAGCATGTCGGGCAGGGCATTGCCGTCGCAGTCGAACACGGCCACGCCACCGCCCACCATGAACTCCCAGTCCCCGGTAAAGCTGTGGATCAGGCCCGACCCCGCCGCGCGCACGAATTGCGGCACCACCGGCGCCTCCTGCGCGGACAGGGGCGTGGCGAGCAGGGGCGTGGCGAGCAGGGGCGTGGCGAGCAGGGTCAAGAGGGCGAACAGGCGGGTCATGCGGCGTCCAATGTGCGCAGGGCGTTGGTATATTGTGCCACGCAGATACCCTGCGCGACACCATTGTCGATGGCGCTGCGGTAGTGAATGCCACCGTAAAGCCGCGACAGCGCCGCCTCGCGTGCGGCGGTCATGAAGTCGGGGTAGGACCGCAGCGGCAACCCGTCATCCACATGCGTGGCATCGTCGAAGGCAAAGCCCTCGCCGAACCAGTCGGTCAGCATCGCCGCCGCCGCCCCCGATTGTGTGGAATGCCCCGAGGGGTATTCGGGAAACGGCGGGGTGAGCAGCACCGGTTGCCAGTCCGGGTCGATGTTGCGGTGGATATAAGTGACGGGCCGCACAAGGTCATAGACGTATTTGCTGTGCCAGCAGGCGATAAAGGCATCGCCCATCACCACCCCCAGCCGCGCCAGCAGGTCGGCCGCAGCCCGCGCCTCGATGCCGTCGCGCGCGATGATCCCCAGCGCGATCGAGATCCAGTGCCCCGCCGGCGTCGGCGACAGCATCGCATCATCGGCCCAGAACAGCGCGATGAGCCGCTGCGCGTCGGTGAGCGTCAGCGACACGTCATAGACCTCGCGCGCCTCGGCATGGAAGGCCGAGGCCGGGTCCTCGCTGAAGTCCGGATGCGCCGGCACATGGCAGGTCGCGCCGCCCGGGCTCGCAAAGGTCCGGTTGCCGCCCCAGCCGGGCAAGAGCGGTGCCTGCTGCTGCACGATGGCATTGGTGGGCACCCAATGCGCGGGATCGTCGGGCGGGGTATAGCGATAGGCAAAGCCCATGTTCTCGATCACCGCGCCGCCGTCATCCGCGCTCCAACCCGTGACATGGGCCGCGACCGCCGCCCCCGCGTCCAGGCTGCGCGCGACCAGCGCCGCGTCCTGACCGGCGGCCAGCCGCTCGCCCAGACGCGCCTGCATGCGCGCCATCGCGCGCTGGCCCGTGGGCCCGGTATTGCCAAAGAATGCGGGAACCGCCAGCGCCATCGCGCCATGCAGCGCCAGCGCCGGGTCGGCCCCGGCGTCCCGCGCGGGCAAGGGCGTCAGCGCGTGCAACTGCCCCGCGAGCGAGGCATCGCCAGGCCCGCGCAGGCATTCCCAGGCCACAACCCCGAGATAGGCAAAGGCGCGGCTCGCCACCGGCGGCGTGTAGGTGGCGGTATGGCGGACAAGCTCGAGCACCAGCCGGTACCATTGCTGCAACACCTCTGCCGGCTCTCCAGGCTCTCCCGGCGCAGCCTGCGCCGCCAGCGCCACCGGCCGCAGCGCGCCCAGCCCGATCAGCCCGGCGGTGAAACGGCGACGATCGAGCATGAAGCTTCCCCCCGGTGGCTATCCTGGCCGCATCATGCGCAACGCCTTGGCAAAGTCCACCCCTGCGCTCAGAGCGCCCGCGCGATCCCGTCGAGCCAGCCGTCGAGAAAGGCGTCAAAGGCCGGCCCCGGCTGGCGCTGCGCAAAGACCTCGGCAAAGGGATCCGGCGCGCGCACCGCGCTGCCTGCCAGCGCCTCGATCACCGCATGGCCGCAGAACGGCACCGCCGTCTCGGAATATCCGCCCTCATGCACCAGCAGCAACCGCCCGCCGCAGACCTCTCCCGCCAGCGCCATCACCCGCGCCGTCATCGCGCGAAAGGTCTCGGCGGTGGCCAGCATCCGCCCCAGCGGGTCGTTGGCCACCGCGTCATAGCCGCAGGCCACCACGATGGCATCGGGCGCAAAGGCGCGGATCGCGGGCAGCGCCAGCCGCTCCATCGCCGCCAGATAGCCGCGATGCCCGGTGCCGGGTGGCAGCGGGATGTTGAGGTTATGGCCAAAGCCCGCGCCGCTGCCCCGCGCGGCCACATCGCCGGTGTCCATCGGATAGTTGCGCTCCTGATGCAGCGACACCGTCAGCACATCGGCGCGGTCGTAAAAGATCGCCTCGGTCCCGTTGCCGTGATGCACATCCCAGTCGAGCACCGCGATGCGCCGCGCGCGGCCCTCGGCCAGCGCCGCCTCGATGGCGATGGCAATGTTGGCCAGCAGGCAGAACCCGTTGGGCCAGTCGGGCAGGCAATGATGCCCCGGCGGCCGCGACAGCGCATAGGCATTGTCGATCCCGCCCGCCAGCACATCGCGCAACGCCGCGACCGCAAGCCCCGCCGACAGCGCCGCAATCTCGTAGCCGCCGGGGCCAAAGGGCGTGCGCCGCCCCATCTCGCCCCCGCCCGCATCCGACAGCGCCTTGAACGCGTCGAGATAGCGGGTCGGATGCACCCGCAACAGGTCCTCGCGCGTGGCAGGCGCCGCCCCCCGCATCGCCAGCTCGCGCGTCAGCCCCGTCACCTGCATCAGGTTCAACAGCCGCCGCTTGGTCTGCGGGCTCTCGGGCAACCCGCCGCTGTCCAGCGGCTGCACCAGCCCGCCCACAGGCAGCATCCCCGCATAGTTGCCGCCGCCATGCCAGAAACAGCGCTCATCCCAATAAAACCCCGTGGCCATCGCGCGCGCCCCTGCTTCTCTGTGCCTCAAATACTCTCGCCGAAGGCTCCCCCGCATGACAAGAGGCCTTGGCCGCGGGGTGGCGCGCCTGCTAGACCGCCGTCATGGCCCCGCGCAACGACATCCCCGACCTCACCGCCCTCGCCACACCCGGCGCGCAGATCGCCCTGCGCGTCACGCCCAAGGCCGCGTCCAACCGGCTGACCTGCGAGGATGGCCAGATCCGCGCCTGGGTCACCACCGTCCCCGAGGATGGCAAGGCCACGGCGGCCGTGGTCAGGCTTCTGGCGCGCGCGCTGGGCGTGGCGCCGACCCGGCTCACGCTCCTGAAGGGCGCCACCAGCCGCGACAAGCTCTTTCGCCTCGACTGACCCTAGGCCCCCGGCCGCGCCTGATAGACGCCTTCGGGCAGGTCCAGCGCCGCCGCAAGGTCGCGCATCTGCGCGGGCGAGAGCGTGATGCGCAGCACGCTGTCGTTGCGCGGGTCAAGCTGCTCGATGGTATAGCAATCCTCGAACAGGCAGATGGTGACATCCTCCTGCAAGGGCGCCGCGCCTTCGTCCACGAGGGTGATGACCGTGGCGTCGAAATCATGCTCGATGGTAAACATGTCCCCAGCCTAGGCCAGCGCGGCCCCGCGCCGCAAGCCGGCGCGTGGCGGCACGCCGCCCATCACCGCCCATTTCCCCGCCAATCGCGAGAACGTCACCGCATGTCTCTGGCCCTGCTCGCCAAAGCTGCCTACCCTTGACACATCACTTTCGGAGCCCCGATGTCCTGTCGTCCCGTCATCCTTGCGCTTGCCGCGGCACTCACCCTGTCGGCCTGTGTGGCGCCACCCGCCGCCCGACCGCGGCCCGTGGCGCCCGCGCCCGTAACCGTGCCCTCCGCCATTCCGTTTCCCGTCACGGATGATTTCGCCGGCCCGCGCGACAGTCGTGCCACCGCGCGCAGCTTCATCGCGGTGGTCGAGGCGGTCGAACCCGTGGCCGAGGCCGAATGCCGCCGCCGCAGCCCGCAACTCAATTGCGATTTCCGCATCGTGGTCGATGACCGGCCCCGGATGCCGCCCAACGCCTTCCAGACCGTCGATGACCAGGGCCGCCCGATCATCGCCTTCACCCTCGCGCTGATCAACGATGTGCGCAACGGTGACGAACTGGCCTTCGTGATGGCGCATGAGGCGGCGCATCACATCGCGGGCCACCTAGCCCGGCAGCGCCAGAACGCGACGCTCGGGGCGGCTGTCTTTGGCCAGTTGGCCGGCACCGTGGGCCGCGCCGACCCCGAATCGATTCGCGTCGCCCAGGAGCTTGGCGCCGCCGTCGGCGCGCGCAGCTATTCAAAGGAGTTCGAGCTCGAGGCCGATGCGCTGGGCACCGTGATTGCGGCGCAGGCCGGCTTCAACCCGGTGCGCGGGGCAGAGTTCTTTTTCCGTATCCCCGATCCCGGCAACCGCTTTCTGGGCACCCACCCCGCGAATGCCGAACGCGTGGCCATCGTGCAGCGTACCGCAGCGGGGCTGGGTTACTAGAACGGGCCACCGGCGATCAGGCCACCGGCATCAGCACGCCGAGCGTGATCGCGGCAAAGAAGCAGGCCGAGGCCGCCAGCACGAAACCGTGCCAGATGGCATTGGAATACTTCAGATTTTCCCAGCTGAAGAAAATCACCCCGGCGCTGTAGAGCAGCCCGCCCGCCACCACCAGCGCCGTCGCCACCGGCGGCAGCGTCTGCACCAGCGGCCAGACCAGCGCGACCGACAGCCAGCCCAGGACGAGGTAGAGCCAGGGTCCCAGCCGGCCCGGACTGGACCAGAAGAACAGCTTGGCCACCGCCCCCGCGATCGCCAGCACCCAGACGAGGCCCAGCACCACATAGGCAAATCCGGTGCCGATGAGCAGCACCAACGGCGTGTAGGTTCCCGCGATCTTGAGATAAATCGCGGCATGGTCGATCCGGCGCAGCACAGGGCGGGCGGCATCCCAGGGGGTCATGTGGTAAACGGCCGAGGCGGTGAAGGTAGCGATCAGCGCGCCGGCATAAACCGCCACGGCCGCGATCGTGCCGCCGGGCGTGCCGTAAATCGCCGCAAACACGATCAGCAGAACCGCGCCGGTCACGGCAAATGTCACCCCCAGCGCATGGATCACGCCATCGGCGACCCGCTCGGCGCGGGCATAGGCAGGATAATCCGAGGGCAGGCGGGGCAGCGTCATTCAGTCGATCATAGCGCAACGCGGCTGCGGGGAAACCATGTCGTGGGGTCATCAAGCAGATGTGTGTGGCTTGGCAAAAGACCCGGACTTGCGCATCCTTTGCCGCAGGCCGCGCCGGACGGGGCCGGACGGGGCCCGACGGGACCGGACGGGGCGGAGGCGGGCAGGGGACAACTGAGGGGGAGGGGGGTCGATGGGGGAGCATAATGCCGTGCTGCGGCACTGGCGGCGCGTGAGACAGCGCGCGATCTGGTCCTGGGACGGCTTTGCGCATGTCTGGCGGACCGAGGGCAGCCTGAATCAGTGGATCGTCGCCAACGCGCTTTCGGCGCTGCTGGCCTTCGTGCTGCCGCTCACGGCGGGCGAGCGGGGGATGATCCTGGCCGGCGGGATCTTCGTTCTGGCGATGGAATGTCTCAACACCGCGGTCGAGCGTGTGGTGGACGACATCTCGACCGCGCAGCGCGACCGCGCGCGGCAGGCCAAGGATGCGGGGTCGGCCGCTGTCGCGGTGACGGCCGTAGGCGTGGGGGTGGCCTGGCTCTGCGTCATTGGCGGGATGCTGGCCCGCGGCTGACCCGGTTTGATCTGGCGCAAGGACGCACCCGCTCGGCTGCGGCGAGACTTGGGCCGTGCGCGGGGCGGCATGAGACCCCGATGGCGAGGAGGCCGTGATGACGCAGGGTGCATGTCGGGGTGCGGTGGTGGGGGATGCTATGTCGGGGATCGCGCCCTGGGCCGGAGCGGTCGTGTCCTGTGACCCCGCGCTGGAACAGGGGCTGGTCCGGGCGCTGCGGGACGATGTGATCCTGCCGTCGGATTATGCCGCGGCGGCGGCGGTGTGCCGCGACTGCGCCGCGCCGGTGCAATGTGTCACGGCCGGTGCAGGCCGGTCTGCCCGGCCGGGCGGGCTGCCGCCGGCCTGTTGTGCCAATGCGCCGCTGTTTGTGGAGGTCGCGCAACTCTGATCGGCGCGGGTGGTGGCGGCCGTGGCCGGGGGGCTGTCTGCCCCCCGCGCGCGTGCCGCGCGTCCCCCCGAGGATATTTGTGGCCAAAAGATGAGGGCGGGCCACTGGATCCGGTCGTCATGGAAGGCCACCATGTCAGACCGGGGCGGCGGGCGGCTCTTTGGCGTTCTGCGGGGCCGGGCGGGCGACATCTGGCCCGACATCTGGCCAGATATCTGGCCCGACGCGGCGCGCGGCAGGGCGGGTCTCGGGGTGCAGGGCGGTGCCGAAGAAATGGCGCGTGCATGCGATGCGCGCGGGTTTCTTGTCGTTTGATTTGATCACGGTCCAGGGCGCGAAGGCGGTGTCGGTGTCGTCGTCCCATCTGTCCAGGCTGGCCTTGTCGATCGGCGAGAGTTTCCCGCGTTTCAGCGGGTCGGTCTCGCGCGCGGCAAGGCGGCGTTTCTGTTCGTCCCGGGGGACCGAGAAGCAGACCCTGCAGAGCCTGATGCCCGAGCGCAGCAGCATGCGTTCAAGCTCGGGCGTCTGGCGCATGAAGTCGAGGTATTCGCTGGGCTGGCCGACGCCCATCACCCGTGCGACACCCGTGCAATTGTACCAGCAGCGGTCGAAGAACACGAACTCGTCATTGGTGGGCAAGTGTTTGACGTAGCGCTGGAAGAAGCATTGCTCCATTATCCTTGTCCCCCGGCGGGCCGATGCGGGCGGGCGCGCGCCCCGTGATCTGTGCCAAATGCCCGTCTGTCAGGCCGTCACCGTGCCCCAGAGGTCATACTCGCCCGCCTCGTCCACGGTGACCGTCACCAGGTCGCCGGGTTTGAGCGCCGCGAAGTCTTCGTCGATGAAGAGGTTGCCGTCGATCTCGGGCGCGTCGGCCCAGGTGCGGCAGGTGGCGCCATCGGCGTCCACCTCGTCCACGATCACCTGCAGGGTGCGGCCGACCTTGGCTGCGAGTTTCGCCTCGGAGATCGCCTGGGCCTTGGCCATGAAGCGGTCCCAGCGGTCCTGTTTCACCTCGGGGGCGACATGGTCGGGCAGGGCGTTCGACCGGGCGCCGGCAACGTTTTCGTATTGAAAACACCCCACGCGGTCGAGTTGCGCCGCGTCGAGCCAGTCGAGCAGCGTCTGGAATTCGGCCTCGGTCTCGCCCGGGTAGCCCACGATGAAGGTCGAGCGCAGGGTGATGTCAGGGCAGGTGGCGCGCCAGGCGGCGATTTCGTCGAGCGTTTTCGCAGCCGCGGCGGGGCGGGCCATGCGGCGCAGCGTGTCGGGGTGGGCGTGCTGGAACGGGATGTCGAGATAGGGCAGCACGAGGCCATCGGCCATGAGCGGCACGAGGTCGCGCACATGCGGGTAGGGATAGACGTAATGCAGCCGGACCCAGGCGCCGAGGCGGCCCAGATCGCGGGCGAGGTCCACGATATGCGCGCGGTGGTCGCGCTCGGTCGCGTGGCGGATGTCCACGCCATAGGCCGAGGTGTCCTGCGAGATGACCAGGAGTTCGCGCACGCCGGCGGCGACGAGGCGTTCAGCCTCGCGCAGGACCGCATGGGCAGGGCGGCTTTGCAGCCGGCCGCGCATGTCAGGGATGATGCAGAACTTGCACTTGTGGTTGCAACCCTCTGAAATCTTGAGGTAACTGTAGTGGCGCGGGGTCAGTGTCACGCCGCTGGCCGGCAGCAGGTCGATGAATGGGTCGGGCGAGGGCGGCACCGCGAGATGCACGGCGTCGAGCACCTGTTCGTATTGGTGCGGGCCGGTCACGGCGAGGATGCGCGGGTGGTGCGCGCGGATGTAGTCGGGCTCTGCCCCCAGGCAGCCGGTCACGATCACGCGGCCGTTTTCCACGAGCGCCTCGCCGATCGCGTCGAGGCTTTCGGCCTTGGCGCTGTCGAGGAAGCCGCAGGTGTTCACGATCACCGCATCGGCGCCGGCGTAATCGGGCGAGATGGCATAGCCTTCGGCGCGCAGGCGGGTCAGGATGCGTTCGCTGTCCACCAGCGCCTTGGGGCAGCCGAGCGAGACCATGCCGATGGTGGGCTGGCCGGGGCGGCGGTCATCCGGCACGCTGGCGCGGGCAAGGTCGGGGCGGAGCGAGGGCGGGTTCTGCGACATGACCCGCCTATAGCCGCGCTGGCGCCGACGCGAAAGGGGGCCGCGAAAGGGGGCCGCGAAAG
>JAACUH010000168.1 GCA_009993005.1 Rhodobacterales bacterium | reverse complement strand
GTCTGGGCCATGCGCAGGTTGCCGACCACGGCAAAGCCGGGGTTCAGGCCGGTCTCGGCCTCGATCGCCTTGTACATCTTGACGCTGTAGTCGTGGATATGGGTTGTGGCGTAGCCCATGTTGAACAGCGGCAGCAGCCCCGCCGCGTGCCAGGTCGAGCCCGAGGTCAGCTCGTCGCGTTCCACCAGCAGGGTTTCCCAACCGGCTTTCGCCAGGTGGTAGGCAATCGCGTTGCCGACCGCCCCGCCCCCGACAACCAGAGCTTTGACATGCGTTTTCATCGGGCGACTCCCTGCTGTGCGAACTGGACCATTCATGCGCCAAGACGCGACCAAACGCCAAGGCCACCCGACCTTTGCCAGCAAAAAACGACATGGTGCGGTGGGGCATTGCAAACCGCAGACCTGAACGGATGCTGTGGTGACCAGAACAGGGCGGGGGGCTTTCCGCCCCCCGCACCCCCCGAGGATATTTGCCGACGGGAAATCTGGTCAGGCAGCGCGTATCCGACCGACGAGCGCGAGGATGGCAAAGATCGCGGCGGCCACGGCTACGATGCTGGGGCCGGCGGGGGTGTCGAGGTTGAGCGAGAGGGCGAGGCCACCGAGGGTTGCACCGGCCCCGATTGCGGTCGCCAGCGCCGCCATCGACTCGGGGCTGCGCGCCAGGCTGCGCGCGGCGGCGGCGGGGATGATCAGCAGCGCGGCGATCAGCAGCGCCCCCACCACCTTGAGCGCCACCGCCACGGTCAGCGCCAATGCCAGGGTCAGGATCAGGCGCTCGCGGCCGGGGTTGAGGCCCGAGGCAAAGGCCAGATCCTCGCTGAGCGTGGTGGTCAGCAGCGCCGACCAGCGCCAGACCAGCAGCGCCAGCACCAGCCCCGCCCCGCCCCAGATGAACATCAGATCGCGGCGGGTCACCGCCAGGATGTCGCCAAACAGGTAGGCCGAGAGATCGACCCTTACCGCCGGGATCAGGCTGACCGCCACCAGGCCAAGCGCCAGCGCGGAATGGGCCAGCACGCCGAGGGTGGTATCCATCGCCCAGCCCCGTGCTGCCAGGGTCGAGACGATTGCCGCCATCGCCAGCGCCA
>JAACUH010000170.1 GCA_009993005.1 Rhodobacterales bacterium | reverse complement strand
CCCGCCAGCGTGCGGCGCGAGCACTGCACCACATAGCCGACGCCGCCCGCCTCGATCAGCGCATGATCCTCGGCGACATAGTCCACCCGCCCGGTCAGCTTGCCGATCATGCGGCGAACCCCGCCGCGCCCCTGAGCGGGATCACACGGTGCGCGCGGCAGATCGCCACCGCCAGCGCGTCCCAGGCGTCATGCGCCTCGGCCCGCGCGCCGGGCAGCAGGCGGGCGACCATCAGCGCCACCTGCGCCTTGTCGGCCTTGCCGGCGCCCACCACCGCCTTTTTCACCGCGTTGGGCGCGTATTCCTCCACCGCCAGCCCGGCCTGCGCCAGCGCCAGCAGCGCCACGCCGCGCGCCTGCCCCAGCTTGAGCGCGCCCGCCGGGTCGGTGTTGACGAAGGTGTGCTCGATCGCCGCCGCGTCGGGCGCATGGGCGGCGATGGCGGCGCTCAGGCCGATATGCAGCCGCAGCAGCCGCGCCGCCAGATCGCCCTCGCCCGACAGGCAGACGCCGTTGGCGACATGGCGCAGCCGGGCGCCGTCGCTGTCGATCACGCCCCAGCCGGCGCGGCGCAGGCCGGGGTCGATTCCGATGATGCGCACGCGCGACCCTTTCTCCTCTATCTGCTTCGCCTAGCACGAAGCAGGAACATGCGCCAGCGAAATCTCGGCGCGGGTCGCTATTCAGCGCGCGGGAGTCGTATTCGGCCCGGTCCGCGCATCTTGCTTAACTGTTTGTCGATAAAGGATGAACAGCCATGCGTGGCGCGCATGGGCGCCCTGCGTCTCCCGCTCTTGCAGGCGCGATCGCGCGGGCGCATTTCTGGCGCTGAAAGCACCGGCGCGCATCCGCCCGGCGTGGAGATCACGACCATGACCAGCACCGCAAACCGCTCCGTCGCGCCGTTCGGCGCCATCTCGGTGTTTCGCCTCGTGAACGCCGTCGAGGGCGTGGCGCTGTCGCTCGGACGCGCATGGCGCGCCGCGCAGACCCGCCGCGCGCTGGCGCGGCTGTCGGCGCATGAACTGGCCGACATCGGGCTGGCCGGGGCCGAACTCGACGCCGTCGCCCGGGCGCTG
>JAACUH010000045.1 GCA_009993005.1 Rhodobacterales bacterium | reverse complement strand
CGCCGCGCTTAGCTCGACAGCGTAATCACCGGCGGCCCGGCCACGACCTCTCCGATCAGCGCGGCGTCATGGCCTGCCGCGCGCAGCGCCGCGAGCAACGCAGGCGCTGCGCCGGCTGCAACCGCCGCGAGCAATCCGCCCCCGGTCTGCGGGTCAAAGACGAGATCGGCCCGCGCCCCCACCGCGCCCCGCACCTCGCCCGCGCCACCCCGGTTCGCCGCCCAGAGGGTCGAGCGGACGCCGGACGCCGCCAGCGCCTCCGCCCCCGCCATCAGCGGCAAGGCGGCAAGGTCGATCCGCGCCGCGACACCCGACGCAGCGCAAAGGCCGGCCAGATGCCCGGCAAGGCCAAAGCCCGTCACATCGGTCATCGCATGGGCGCCCCGCAGGATCTGCGCCGCGCTGCCCTGCGGCACCACCATTGCGGCATGGCAGGCCACGACCTCCGCTCCTTGCGCGCGCCCCGCCATTTCGGCCGCAAGAATGACCCCCGACCCCAGCGGCTTGGTCAGGATCAGCGCGTCGCCCGGCTGCGCCCCCGCGAGGGTGATCGGCGCAGCCTCACACAGGCCCGTGACGGTAAAGCCGACCGTCAGCTCGTCGCCCATCGACGTATGTCCGCCCGCGATCACAGCCCCCGCCGCCGCCATCACCTCGGCTGCGACGGACATCATCTCGGCCAGCGTGCGCGCCTGCAGATCGGGCGACATCCGCGGCAGGATCACGCTCGCCACCGCCGCCTGCGGCGCCGCCCCCATCGCCCAGATGTCACCCAGCGCATGCACAGCCGCAATCCGCGCCATCAGCGCGGGGTCGGCGGTGACAGCGCGCAGATGATCGGTGGTGATCACCTGCCGCACCGCGCCGGTGCCCAACAGGGCCGCATCGTCGCCGGGCAGCATCGTCACATCGGCCCGCGTTGACACAGGCAAACCCGCCAGCGCCCCCTGCAACGCCCCGCGCCCGACCTTGGCCCCGCAGCCCCCACACAGGGGCGCATCGCCCAGCGCCGCACGCAGGCCCAGCGCGGCGGTGCCCGGCACTTCGGGCAGCGCCATCACCGGCAGGTCACGAAACCGCGCCATAAAGGACCGGTCTATCCTGTCCTTCCACCGCCACAAAAGCCGCCCGCGCCGCGCCGTGCCCCATTTCTCGGCCAGCGCACTCTGCCCACCCAGCGAGATGAGCTTGAGGTAATCGCGCTGCGGCACAAAGGGCCGCAACGCCCCGCCCGACAGCACTGCGCGCAGGTTGTCGAACAGCACTGGCGCCTGCCGCACAGCATAGACCCCGGCCTTGGGCCGCGGGGTCTCCACCATATGCGCGCAGTCGCCCACGGCAAAGACCGCCGGATCGCTCGCACGCAGCGTGCCGTCCACCGCGATGAACCCGGCCTCGAGCGCGAGCCCCGTCCCCTCAAGCCAGCGATGCGGCCGCGCCCCCGCCGCACCGGTCACGAAACCTGCCGCAATCCGCCGCCCATCCGAAAGCATCACATGGTCCGCGGCAACCTGCGCGACCGCCGCATCCTCGATCACGACAATGCCCAACTCCCCCATCGCCGCCAGCAATTCGCGCCGCGCCACCGCGTTGAACCCGTCCAGCACCCGGCCCCGGTCCAGCAGTACCACCTCTGCCGCCCGGCCCCGCAGCGCATGCGCCATCGCCATGGCAAGCTCGGCCCCCGCGACGCCCCCACCGATCACCACGACGCGCGGCGCAACCGCCTCCTGCCGATAGGCATCCCAGCGCGCGGCAAAGGGGCCCAGCGGCTTGGCCGGCACGCCATGCGCGGCAAAGCCCGGCAGCTCCGGCATCGCCGAGGTGATGCCCACATCGACCGACAGGACGTCATAGCCGATCACGGGCCGCCCTGGCACCGAGACGCTGCGCGCGGTCAGGTCGATCGCCTCCGCCGCGCCGACAATAACCCGCGCCCCGGCAAACCGTGCCAGCCGCACGAGGTCGATATCCAGATCGTAGCGCCCGTAATGCCCGGCAACAAATCCCGGCAGCATCCCGGAATAGGGCGCCGTCGGGCCCGGGTTGATCACCGTCACCCGCACGCCGGGCAAGGGCATCATCCCCCAACGCCGCAACAGCAGCGCATGGGTATGCCCACCGCCCACCAGCACCAGATCCTGCGTCAATGGCCAGCGATTGTCCTGCATCCCGACTCCCCTTGCGGCTTCTTTGCGCCCCAAATACTCCCGCCGGAGGCGTCGGCAACCTCCAGATGCGCAGGCGCCGGACATGGGCGCAAGTGGGCAATCCGCCTCAGGGGACCAGCCACTGCCCGCGCCAGCCATCGGCGCGGTCAAACCCCGCCCGCCGGTGCGGGGTGCCCAGATGCAGGACATCCATTGCCATGACCTCACAGCGCAGCACGGCAAAGCGGCCGGGGCCAGGCTCGGTCCCATAGTCCCCAGGCCCGGGAACCGGCGCCCCCGGCGGCGGCACCGCGCCATAGGCGAGGCGCGACAGGTCCGGCACCCGGCCCCACTGCCCCTGCACCGCCGCGCCGGTCAGCACCCTCACCGCGCAGCGCAAGCGGATCTGCAGCCGCCCCCCGGCATCCCAGACTTGCAGCGCGGCGCGGGGGGTGGTGCGCAAATCCGCCACCTTGGGCGACAGCACATCGGTATGGACCTCGACCACACCCGCCACCGCATCGGCCGCGCGCAACACCACCATGCGCGCCTGCGGCCAGCCATCCACCCCGACCGTGGCCAGCACCGGCAGGCGCGCGGGCGCGCGCGCATCGCGGACACCGGCCGCGAGCATCGCCCAGACCGTCGCATGCCAGGCGGCGAGGGTCGTGCCGGGGTCACTCATAACCTGTCATCTCCAGATAGCCGCGCCCGCCATGACTGCCCGTCACTGTCACAGGCCCCTCCCAATAGGGGACAGACACCTCCATCCAGGCGCCGGGGTTGATGGCCTTTACCGTCACATCGACCCCGCGCGCGGGCAGTTCGACCCGCCACAGGACCGGCACATCGCGCCCGGCAACCGGCGCGCTTTGCAGAGGTGTCGCCACAAGGGCACCGTCGGCAAAGGCCGTTGTCACACCGTCCGGCGCGATCCAGGTGGCGGAACTGTATCCCGCGCCCTCGCCGCGCAGCACAAATCCCATCAGCTTGGCCCCGTCGTCAAACGAGAGCGAGAACCAGTCCCAGCCGCTTTGCCCTTCGGCCAGAGGCTGCGATGACCATTCCCGGTCGAGCCAGCCCTGGCCGCTGACCCGCACGTCACCCTCGGGCAGGGTCAACACCCCCTCAACCTGATAGTAGGGCTGCGAGTAATAGTAGCTGGCCTGCCCCTCGGCCGATTTCTCCGAGTATCCGGCATCGCCGTGAAACACCAAAGGCCCCGTCGCCGACAACACCATGTCATAGGCAAAGGCCGCCCCGCCGGCGGTCATCCGCAGCGTGTCGAGGTCGATCCCGTTGAGCGCCCAGTCGTCGATCCAGGCGGAAAACGGCACCGCCGTGACCCCCGCCTGCCCGATCCCACCGCGCGCCAGCCGTTCGGCCACGTAATGCGCCTCCGGTGTGGTGACGGCCGCGTGCCCCATCCAGAGCTGCGGCGCGGCCCACCCCTCGCCCGCTTCGGGCGCGAGCGCCGAGCGGAACAGCGTCCATTGCAGCCCATAGGGCGTCCCGTCCGGGCCGGTCAGGTTGGCCGTCAGATACCACCATTCGATCCGGTAATCGGGATGCGCGCCATGGTCGGCGGGAAAGTCAAAGACGCGGCCGGGGGCCGGCACGGCAAAGCCATCCGCCGTGGCGCCAAGCCCGGCAAAACCCTGCGCCTGCGCCGCAAGCGGCCACAGACAAAGCAGAAAAACCCTAGCGTTCATTTGAAAACACCTTGAGCAGGACCGCCGGCGGCGTGCGCGCCAACCGCAGCGCCGGCCAGAGCGCGGCCAACCCCGCCGCCAGCAGCGCAAAGAGGCCCAGCCGCGCGTAATCGGCGGGAAAGAAGAACATCGGCAGCCGCCAGCCAAAGGCCGCGACATTGACGACGGCGAGCAGCACCCAGGCCAGTGCCAGCCCCAGCGGCAAGGCCAGCGCCGCCGTCAACACCGCCAGCAGCACCGCGCGCAGCAGTTCATACCGCCCCAGAGCGCGCCGCGTCAGACCCAGCGCCCAGACCGGCGCAAGCTGTGGCAGGCGCATCGTGGCCAGGGTGAGCAGGCTCATCAGCATCGCAAACCCCGCCACGGCGAGCGTGAGCACATTGAGCGCCGTCGTCACCTTGAAAGTCCGCTCGAACACCGACAGCGAGAACGCCTTGATCGCCGCCTGATCCACAATATTCGCGGCCGGCAGACCAAAGTCATCGCGCAGCGCATCGCGCACCCCCGCGACCTCCTCTGGCGCAATCCGCAAGCCAAAGCGCGTGGCGGCGATATCGGGGTAGAGCGCGCGGAACAGCGGCTCGGTCACGATCGCCTGCCCGATGGGGTTGCCGTAATCGCCATAGATCCCCGCCACCGGCAGTGCCCTGTCCGCCGCAACCGCCACAGTGTCGCCCAGCGCCAGCCCGGCACGCCGGGCCAACTGTTCGTTGACCAGCACACCCTCGCCCGCCGCAAGCACGTCCCACACTTGCGGCACGGCCGCCAGAAACCGCCAGTTCTCGCGATAGGTCGCGGCATCGCGGGCGGAATAGAGCTCGGACGGCAGCCCCGCAATGCCGCGCGCGACGGAGTAGAGCGGCAGCACGTCATCGACGCGCGGCGTCACCCATTCCTCGAGCAAGGCCGCCTGATCGGCATCGGCGGTATAGACGTAGAGCTCGGACGTCAGGACCCGGTCGAGAAAGCCCACAAAGGTGAGCCGGAACGACGACACCATCGTCGCCACACCCACATTGGCCGCCATGGCGAGCAGCAATGCCGCAAGCGCCAGCGACAGGCCGGGCAATTGCTGGCGCGTGTCAGCCCAGAACCAGCCGGCCACCACACCCCGGGCACGTCCTTGCCCCAGCGCCATCACCCGGTCGAGCACCAGCGGCAAGGCCAGCGCCGCGCCCATCAAGAGCGCCGCGAGCAAGCCGAACCCCGCCACGAGCCCGCTGCCCCAGAGCGCGAGCGCCCCCGCCAGCGCCAACAGCCCCAGCGCGCCCACCGCCTGCAGCCGGGCGCCACGCCCGGCGGCCATGCTCATCGCGCGCGGGCTTGCCGAGGCCAGAAGCGGCATCCGCGTCATCCGCCACAGCGCGCCGCCTGCCGCCAGCGCCGTGCCGCCCAGCGCGATGGCAATGCCCGAAACGAGCCAGACCGGCCGCAGCGTCAGCGCCCCCGCGACATCCGCGCCGTAAAGCCCGCGCAGTGTTGCCGCGACATCGGGCAACAGCGCTGCCGCGACGACATAGCCCAGCGCCACGCCCGCCAGACCAGCCACCAGTGCGAGCCCCATCAACTCTGCCGCCATCAGCCAGACCAGCCGCCCCAGCGGCACACCCAGCGCGCGCAAGGTGCGCACCACCGGGCGGCGCTGCTCGAACGCAAGGCCGATCGCGCCATGCACGATGAAGATCCCCACCGCGAATGACAGCAAGCCGAAAGCCGTGAGGTTGAGGTGAAAGCTGTCGGTCAGCCGCCCGATATCCGACCCGCCCCGCGCCGGCCGCAGGTCGAGCTCTGGCGCGACCTCGGCCAGGGGGCGCTGCACCAGCGGCTGCACCGGCGCCACGATCAGCCGGCTTACCTGCCCCTCACGGCCCAGGAGCCGCTGCGCCACGCCGATATCGGTCACGGCCGTGCCGGGCGCGGCATCGGGCGCCACGATGACGTCGGCATCCAGATCAGCCAGCGCCGCGACAGCATCGGGGTGGGCAAAGACCTGCCCGCGGCCTGCGAGAAAGGCGCCGATATCCGCCCCTTCGCCCAGCGTGACCGGCCCGATCCCGCCCGGCGCGGTCAGCGGGTCGATCCCGACCAGCCGCACACCCTGCAAGCGCCCTTCGACAACCGGGCTCACCAACCAGCCCGCGCGGCGTAGCGCGACATAGCTGTCCTGCGCGATCACGCCACCGTCGCGCGCGATGAGCTGGCCATAGCGCCCCTCGCCCAGCGTGGCAGCGGCGGCGTCATAGCTCGCCCGCGCCTCGGCATTGATCGCCTGCACCCCGGACCACAGCGCGGTGGCAAGCGCCAGCCCCGCCAGAAGCGTGAAGAGTTGCAAAGGGTTGCGCCGCCAGTGCGACCAGAGCGCGGCGATCACGGGGCCCGTCATGCAGCAAAACCCCTCATGCCAGCAGCCCCGCCCGCAAATGCAGCCGCCGCCCCATCCGCGCCGCCAGCCGTTCGGAATGGGTGACGAGCAGCAGCCCTGCCCCCGTCTCGGCGATCAGCCCCAGCATGAGGTCGAGCACCCCGTCCGCCGTCGCCTCGTCGAGGTTGCCGGTGGGCTCATCCGCCAGCACCAGCCGCGGCCGCGCGGCGAGCGTGCGCGCGATGGCGACCCGCTGCTGCTGCCCGCCCGAGAGCTGCTCGGGGTATTTCGCCAGATGCGCGGCGAGGCCCAGCCGATCCGCCAGCGCCTGCGCCCAGACTGCATCATGCCGCCCGGCAATCCGCGCCTGAAAGGCGATGTTGGCCGCCACGCTCAGCGACGGGATCAGGTTGAACTGCTGGAACACCACACCCACCTTGCCTCGCCGCAACGCCGCCCGCCCCCGGTCGTCAAGGCCCGTCACCGGCGCGCCATCCAGCGTGATGGTGCCACCATCCGGCGCATCGAGCCCGCCGATCAGATGGAGCAGCGTGCTCTTGCCACTGCCCGATTCGCCCGTCAGCGCCAGCGTCTCGCCCGCCGCGAGCCGCAGGCTGACGCCGCGCAGCACATGGACGGGGCCATCGGGGCCGGGGTAGGTCTTGGTCAGGGCAGCAACGGTCAGCACGTTTGGCTCTCCTCTTGGCTGCTACCTAACCCGTTTTGTCCTGAGGGAAACAGCGCGGATGCGCGCCGTGCATATCCTGTGGAGCGGCGGAGAGGGTCGTGTCGTCATGGCCCGGAAGGGCCGCAGGCAGGGCCGACCGCGGCGATGCCGACCGCAGGCAGGGCCGACCGCAGACTAGGCCGACCGCAGACTAGGCCGACCGCGGCGATGCCCCGTCGCGCGGCTCAGCGCAATTCGATCCGCGCCTGCGCGGCGCGCCCCGCACTGTCGATCACCGTGAGCGCAGAGAACCCCCGGCCGAGCATGTCGAACTCCATCTGACGGGCGTGGCCGGTGGCAACGGGCAGGCCGTTGGCGAGCCAGGTGAACGGAGCGGTGCCATATTCGACGCGCGCCGTGACGCTGTCACCCTCGACCACCGCGCCATCGGGCGGAAAGGCGATCTGCGGCCCGTCGCCCTGGGTCTGCACGTCACGCGGGCCAAAGCGTTGCAGCGGCAGCGGAAGCTGCGCGTTGGACAAGAGCAGGGTGGCAGGTGGCGGCGGGCGGATCGGGTCGGCCTGCGGCTTGACCCGCTGGAAGGCGGCAAAGAGCACCGGCGCGGCGAGATCGCCGCCAAAGGCGCCGGGCACCGCCGTGCCATCGGCGCGCCCCATCCAGACGCCCACCACATGCCGCCCGTCAAAGCCCAGCGCCCAGGCATCGCGATGGCCATAAGAGGTGCCGGTCTTGAACGCGATGCCCGTGCCACGCACCCCCGCAGGGCGCGGTGTTTCCAGAAGGATATCGGCCACCTGCCAGGCCGCGACATCGCCCATCACCACCTGCGGGGAAAACCCCGGCGACGCGCCCTGCATCCAGTGCAGATCGACCCGCGTGCCGCCATTGGCAATCGCCGCATAGACGCCCAGCAGATCCTCGAGCGTCAGGCCAAGCCCGCCCAGCGCAACGGCGAGGCCGGGCGCGCCGCCCTGCACCTCGGGCCGCGCGCCCGCACGGCGCAGACCTGCCATCACCTGCCCGGGCCCCATCGCCTGCGTCAGCGCCACCACAGGGATGTTGAGCGAGAGTTGCAGCGCCTGGCGCACCCGCAATTCGCCACGATAGAGCCCGTCGAAATTGCTGGGCCGGTAGCCGCCAAAATCTGTCGGCCGGTCCGCAATCAACGTTTCGGGATGCGCAAGCCCCCGGTCAAAGGCGAGGCCGTAGATCAGGGGCTTGAGCGTCGATCCCGGCGAGCGCAGCGCGCGGGTCATATCGACAAAGCCCTGCCGCGCATCGGCCTGATAGGCGGCAGAGCCGACCGAGGCCAGCACCTCGCCGGTGCGGTGATCGGCCACCATGATCGCGACCTGCATCTGCGCGCCCCGCTCGGCCACCGCCTGTCGGGCAAGATCCTCGATCTGCGCCTGCAGCCCCGCGTCGAGCGTGAGCAGATGCACCTGCGCCAGCGGATCGGCGGCGCGGGCGCGGTCGGCCAGATGCGGGGCGAGCAGCGGCACGTCGATGCGCGCGCGCGGCACCGGCTCGCCCAGCGCGGCCGTGGCCTCTGCCGCGTCAAGCAGCCCGGCGCCCGCCATCCGCGCAAGCACCTGGTCGCGGGCGGCGCGGGCGACGTCGGGCGCGCGGTCGGGGCGGCGCGTCTCGGGCGACTGCGGCAGCGCGACCAGCAGCGCCGCCTGCGCGGCCGTGAGCCGGCGCGGCGGTTTGCCGAACCAGGCGAGCGAGGCGGCGCGCAACCCCTCGATATTGCCGCCATAAGGCGCACGGTTGAGGTAAAGCGTCAGGATCGCGTCCTTGCCCAGCCGCCGTTCCAGCGCCAGCGCCACGCGGATCTGGCGCAGCTTGCCCGCCCAGTTGCCGGTCGGCCCGTCCTCGATCAGGCGGGCGACCTGCATCGACAGCGTCGAGCCGCCCGACACGATACGCCCCTGCCGCAGCCCCTGCCCGACAGCCCGCGCCATCGCCACCAGGTCCACGCCGGCATGGTCATAAAACCTCTTGTCCTCGTAACGGATGAGCATGGCGACAAAACGCGGGTCCACCGCGTCGAGCCCGACGGCCATCCGCCAGCGCCCGTCGGCGACCGTATAGGCGCGCAGCATGTCGCCGTTGCGGTCCAGCACCTCGACCGATTGCGCGATGGCGAGCGGCGGCAGCACGGTCGCCGCGACCCAACGGTCAAAGCCGTCACGCGCCGCCGCCCCGCACCACAGGATGAGGGCCGCCAGAAACAGGCGGCCCGCGGTCATTCCGTCACGCTCACCCGGCCCGTGTCGCTGCGCGCGCGCATCAGCGGGCGATACATGTCCTCCACGCTCGCCGCTGGCAGATGGAAACTGCCCGGCGACACCGCCCGCACGACATAGGCAAGCTGAAAGGGCCTGTCGCCCTGCCAGTCCACTGCGGCGAGGAACCGGTCCTGCCGGAACTCTGCATGCGCCGCCGCAACCGGGTCCAGCCAGTCGAGCGCGCGGATGTCGCCGCCTGCGATCAGGTTGGGGTTGTCGATCTCGAACCCGGCGGGCAGCGGGTCGGAGACCATCAGCCGCGCCTCCTGCCGGCCAAAGGGCTGCACCGTCACCACCGCGACGAGCCGCGTGCCCACCGCCACGCTGTCGAGCGTCACCGGCACACCCTCCATCGTGAACCAGGCACGGGTGATGGCATAGCCGTTGCCGCCCGCGGGCTCGGGCTCGGCCGGCACGCCAAAGCTCGTCAGCGTGATCTCGGTCGCCGCATCCCCCTTGTTGCGGATCGCGATGGGGGCAGCTGCCACCTGCGCGTCACGCACCTGCACCAGCGGGCCGGTGGGCGGCGCGTTGTCGATGGAGATGCCGGTCTGGCGCAGATCGTCGATCAGCGCATTGGCGGCCATCAGCGTCCAGGCGGCCTCTTGCGTCGAAGGCCGGCCGGTGGCCCCGCCGATCCGCGCGGCGAGCATGTCGCGGTCCACCGCGAGGCTGCCGGCCTCGACCGCCAGCGCCAGCACCGCCGCCGCATCGCGCCGGTTGGTGCCGTAGTCGCTGCGCCAGAGCGACAGACGCAGGTCGACAGCCGCGCGCGTCATCTGGTCAGACGCCTGCCGGAACATCGTATCCGCCCGCATCTGGTCGCCATAGAACGCCAGCGCCGCCCCCAGTTGCGCCGAGGCGAGCGGGGTGGAAAAGGCAAAGGCGCGTTCATCGGCGTAATAGCGCAGGTCGCCCACCGCCGCCTGCCCCTCGCGCGCCAGCACCATCAGCGCATAGGCGATATCCTCGCCCCCGCTCTCGAAATCAGGCGCATAGTTCACCCGGTTGCGCAGGTTGTCGATCGCGTTGCGAAAGGCGAGGTCGGGCACCGCATGGCCGCGCGCCCGGGCGCGCGAGAGGAAATCGGTGACATAGGCGTCAAGCCAGAGGTCGCCCGAATCCGGCCTCCAGAGGCCAAAGGCGCCGTTGGCATCCTGATTGCCCAGCACCTCCTGCACCGCCTGCGCGATGCGGGTCGAAATCGCATCGCCCGTCGCCAGCCCCATCGCCACCGCCACCTCGTCGAAATAGATCAGCGGCAGCGCGCGCGACGTGACCTGTTCGGTGCAGCCATAGGGATAGCGGTCGAGCGCCGCGAGCAGCCCCGGCGCATCGAAGCGGCCCAGCGCGCCGACGCTGAGCGTGGCCTTGCCCGACCCCGGCAAGAGCCCGGCGAACACGTTGTCGTCAAAGGTAAAGGTCTCGCCCGCCGCGAGCATGAAACGCGAGGTGCGCGCGACCTCGGGGTCGTTGGACATCACCGGCAGGTTCAGCACCTTGGTCAGCACCCTCCCGTCCGGCGTGGTGAGCGTGACCGTGATGCTGTGCAGCCCGGTGTCCTGCGCGGTGAAGGGCAGGCGCAGCACTTGCCGACCGCCGGGCGCGAGCGTGACGGCGGCGGGGATCAGTTGCGAGGCCAGCGCCACACCATCGGCCGTGACCGCCAGCGCCATCTCGCCCGCCGGGCCATCGGCATGGACCAGTTCCAGCAGCAACCGGCTCTGGTCGCCCGGCGCGAGGAAGCGCGGCAGGCTCGCCGTCACCACCACCGGGTCGCGCACCACCACATCCGTGCTGGCCTGCCCCACGCCCCGGTCAGACCAGGCCACCGCCATCAGCCGCACCGTGCCGTTGAAGGCAGGCAGCGCAAAGCTGACCTCGGCGCGCCCATCCGCACCCACCGTCACCGGCCCCTCGAAATAGGCGACGAGCTCTTCGGTCGGCGGCGGCGATTGCAGCGACATCTGCGCCATCGCATCCCCGCCAGAGCGCACCGTCCCGAGCGCGCCGTTCATCCCGTCAATCAGCCGGCCATAGACATCGCGCATCTCGACACCCAGCTTGCGCTGGCCAAAGTAGTGCCCCTGCGGGTCGGGGCTGGCGAATGCGGTAAGGTTGAGGATGCCGACATCGACCGCGGCGAGCGTGACATGGGCGGTTTCGCCCGCAGCCACGCCATCCACCTGCACACCCACGGTCATGGTCTCGCGCGGGGCGGCCACGGCGGGGGTGTCGAGCGTCACCGTCAGCGCCTTGTCGCCCGGCGCGACGGCGGCATGGGCCAGACCCAGCGCGCGGGCGGGGTTGCGGTTTGCGCCCGTGTCCATCGGGCGGATCACGGTCGCGGTCACATAGGCGCCCGCGCCCCATTCGGCGGTGACAGGCAGGGGGATGGTAGTCTCGCCCTCGGTCACCTCGACCGCCTGCATCGCGATCACGCGGTTCGACATGACCGTGATCACCGCCGTCCCCGCATAGCGCGGCACGATGCGCAGCGTGGCGGTGTCGCCAACCGCATAGCGCGCGGCATCGAGCGACAGGTCGAGCACATCGGGCGTCGCCTCGGCCTCGGCCGACACATACCAGCCGGCATAAAAGGGGGCAGAGGCCGCGACATAGCCGGGGCCGACACGCTCTACCACGATCTCATAGGCGCCCCATTCCACATCGGCGGCGACCTCGACCGGGGCATCGCCCAGCGTCACCTCACCGCTGGCGACACGGCTGCGCCGGGTCGTCGGCTCCCAGTTCCAATTGCCGTAAATCTGATACCATTGATACGTCGTCTCGACCTTGTTGACCGTCCAGCGGACGGTCATCGGCTGTGGCGAAAGATCGGGCGCGAGCGCGATCAGGCTGAAGCGCGCAAGGCTGTATTCCGGCACCACCTCCTCGGCCGCCGGTTTGATCCCGATCATCGGCAGGTCCGGGAGCACCAGCGCCTCGGTCCGCCGCTCGACCGGGCGGCCCGACCCTTCGGCAATGCGCAGAACGGTGGTGAGGGACAGGGGCTGGCTCACCTCGGCGTCAAGGTCGGGGAACGTGACGGGGATCAGCGCGGCACCGTCCGCATCGGTGCGGAACCCGTCCTCGAACGACCGGTAGCGCGTGTCGAACGCCTCTTCATGACGGCCAAAGACATAGCCGGGCCAGTCGGGCAGGCCATTGGCCGCGCGCAGCATCGCCTCGCCCTCGATGGCGAGGTCGGCGGCGGGCGGGCCAAACAGATAGCGCGCCGCAATGGCCAGATCCGGCACATCGCCCAGCCGCAGCAGCGCAGGCAGGGTGAGGTCAAAGTCGATGCGCTCGGGCAGGAAATCCTCGACCAGCACCGACTGGCGGGCCAGCGCGGGCGCATCCACATCGGCATAGACGGCGATGCCCCATGTCCCGTGCGGGGCAGACCCCGCCACGGGCAGCGCAAAGACATGCCCGCCCGCGACATCGGCGCCCGAAGCGATGCGGCTGTATTCCACCCCGTCGGGCCGCGTGAGCACGGCAGTGAGCGGCACACCCGCCAGCGCGTGCGCCTGCGCGTCGCGCATCAGCGCGGTGAGGTGGATCACCTCGCCCGCCCGATAGGCGCCCCGGTCGGTCGTCAGGAACACGTCGATCGGCGGCGCGGGCTCGCGCCCCTCGACCCCGCGATCCGACAGGTCAAAGGCCGGATCGCTCAGCGACAGAAACGCCATGTCACCGCCCGCATCCGTGACCGTGACGAGCGCCGGCGCGGCAGAGCCCACCCCGCGCGTCAGCCCGGCCTCGAACCGCGCCACGCCATCGGCATCACTCTGCGCCGTGCCCAGCACCGCATTGGCGCGTGACAAGAGCGTCACCTCCGCCCCCGCCACCGCCTGCGCATCGCCAAGCCCCCGCACCATGACGGTCAGGCCATCCGTGCCCAGCATCGTGGCGATCCCGAGGTCCGAGAGGATGAACCACTGTGTCGCCGCCGGGTTGTCATAGGGGTCCGCCCCCGGAATCGCGGCGTTGAGCACATAGACCCCCGCCGCCTGCCCCGACAGCGCCGCATCCAGCGGCAGGCGGGTGATCACATCACGGTTGAGGTCGCGCGCCACCGTCGCCGTGCCGCGCCAGACCTCCTGCCCGATCAGGTCGTCGAAATACTCCTGCTCCCACGGGTAGAGCGGGCTGGCAAACTGCCCCTCCTGCAAGGTGCGCAGGATATTGCGGTCGCTGACCCGCGACAGGTGCAACTCGAGCGTGTCGAGGTTCACCGTTTCGACCGGCAGGGCGGCATCGCCAAGGCGCGGCAGCACATAGGCGCGCGACAGGAACCGCACCGCAGGCGTGCGGTCGCGGACATAGAGCGTGAGCTCGACCGGCCGCGCCAGTGTCTCGCCGCTCTCGGCAGGCAGCCCCTGCCGCAGCACGAGGCGGTAGCGTTCGCCATGCACGACCCCGTCGATACAAAGCTGTCGGTCCGACACATCGACCGAGAAATTCACTTCGGGCAGTTGCACATAGGGCGCATAGTCCACCCCCGCCTGCACCAGCCTGGCGTTGAAGATGACACAAAGCCGCGGCACCGCGCTGTCGCTGTCCACCTGCGTTTCGGCCACGCCAAAGCCGTAGAGCCCGACGGCCCGCTCCAGCGCCGCCTCTGCATCGCGGCGCGGCTGGATGTCCTGCGCCAGCCGCAGCGCCGGGATCATGTCGCGCCCGCGCCCGGCGGTCTCCAGCGCAAAGGCCATGTCATAAAGCACCGTCGCCCGCGTCGTCGCATCCATCGCGCGCAGATAGGCGTTGACCAGCGCCGGCAGCACCCGCGCCCGCGCTGTATTCACATCGCCCCGGACAGGACCGGTCGCATCGCGCCCCAAAAGCGCATAGGCCAGCCACAGGTCCGCCCTGTCGGCCACGGCAACCGCCGCGCCGGTAAAACGGAAGGCGCCCATCGTCTCGCCCCGCTGACGGGCAAAACCGGCCGCCTCCAGCAACTCGTCGGCGCTGAAGTCATCCGATGAATGGAACCGCCCGATCCGGCCCGCCAGTTCACGCGCCGCCGCGATGTCGCCCTCGGACAGGAATGTCAGTTCGGCCCGCCGCGCGCCGGCCTGCGCCATCACCGCCGGGTCAGTCGGCAGGATGCGCGCCGAGATCGCGCCGTCAAACGGCGTGATCTGGCTGATCGCGCCCTTGGGAAAACAGGCGTTCGACCGCTGGTTGAAGGTAAAGGCGCGGCATTGCGGATCGGCCAGACAGGCCGCCTGACAGGCGTCGAGCGTGGTGTCAAAGATGCTGCGCAGATCGCCACCGGGGTAATCCACATTGCGCGAAATGGCGACGCGCCGGTCAGGCATGATGTCCTGCGCCTGGGCGAGCGGCGCCGTGACCAGCAGCAAAAGCGACATGAGAAAAGCGCGCATCAAAAGCACCTCCGGCAGGGGTTCACAATGCCGCGATGCTCGCACAGCGCCCCCGGCCGCGCAATGATTCCGCGTGGCACGCAGGGTGTGGAAAACCCGACTGCCCTACCAGGGCGCGGGGAAAGGGTCCGCCACCGGCGCCAGCCCGTCAAGGCTCTGCGCCTCGACCTTGCGCAAGAGCCCGATCACATCGGCCACCATCCTTGCCGCCGTCGCACGCCCCTTGTCCGCCGTCGCCAGATGCGCGTCGCCCACAGCGCCATGCGGGTTCAGGTCCCAGGACACCCAGCCATAGGCCACGCCCCCGATCGGAGAGATCGCCCCACCCTCGGCCGTGGACCGCAGGTCAAGCGCCGCCGCCATATCCACCGTATCGGGCCGCAAGGCCAGCATCAGCGACGTCTCCATATCCCCGCCATGAATGCCAAAGGCATTCTCGCGCGGCGAATACATGCCCTCCGGCATCCCCATCGCCCCCCAGCCCAGCCGCACCGCGAGCATCCCCGCCCGCACCCGCAGCTCGCGGCTGACGATCGAGATCAGGTCCGCATTGCCGCCATGACTGTTGAGGATGACGATCTTGCGCACCCCCGCCCGCGCCACCGACAGCCCGATCTCGGTCCAGGCGCGCATCGCCGTGGGCGCGGTCAGCGTGATCGTGCCTGCCGCCCACAGATGCTCGTTCGACTTGCCCACCGCCTGCACCGGCAGGATGCGCAGATCCATGTCATCGGGTGCCTGCGCCCGCAACAGCGCGAGCAAGCCCTCGTTGATCATCATGTCCACGCCCACCGGCAGATGCGGCCCATGCTGCTCGATCGCCGCCACCGGCAGGATCGCGATGGTCCGCATCGGGTCGATGTCGCGATATTCCGGCGCGCGATACTCCGCCCAGTCCCTCCGGCGCGTCATTCCGCAGCCTCCTTCATCTGGCCCTCACGGGGCAATTCCACGGCGACCCGCCGCCCGATCAGCCGGTCCATCTTCTGTGCCACCCGCGCCAGATGCCGCTTGCGGCTGGCGGGGGTCGAGCTGTCCATCAGGTAATGCGCGGCAAAGACGCTGCGCCGGCCCGGCGGGCAGAGCCAGCCCACCCCGCTCATCAGCTGCCGCCTGCCCGGCGCCCCCACCAGAAGCGTGAGCCACCAGCTCGCCCCGCAAGTGGTGAACACGCCCAACCGCCGGACATGGCCCAGCCCGGGCCGGATCGTCTTGTGCGTCGCATCCGGCATCAGGAAGGCCACATCAGGCAGCAGCACCCGGTCGAGCCAACCTTTCAGCATCGCCGGCAACCCATACCACCAGGTGGGATAGACAAAGATCAGCGTATCGCACCAGCCGATGTCATCGACATGATCCGCCACCGGGGCGCGGTTGCCGGGCGCATCCAGATAGCCCCCCCATTCCTGCGGCGTCAGCACCGGGGCAAAGCCCTCGCGGTAGAGGTCGCGCAGCCGCACTTCCGCCCCCGCGCCGCGCAGCTTGGCCAGCACCAGATCGCGGATCGCGGCGTTGAAACTGCCCTCCTGAGGATGGCAATAGATGACCAGAGCCCGCATCACTTCCCCCCGCCCCACAGCATCTTTTGGCCATAAATATCCCGGGGGAGTCCCGCAGGGACGGGGGCAGAGCCCCCAACGCGGCCAGCCATCATTCCGCCGCCCGCATCAGGCCGGGCCAGGCATACATCCGGTCATAGCGCCAGTCAGGATCATCCCAGGCGATCATCTTGCCGGGGTTGAGCAGCCCCTTGGGATCCGCCTCGCGCTTGAACGCCAGTTGCCGGTCGTCCACCGCCTGCCGCCCGCCTTCCTCCAGCGTGTAACGATGCGGGTTGAACACCATCGCCCCCATCGCCTCATGCTCGCGCACGATCTCGTCGAGCCGCGCCTCGGTCGTGAATTTCACCAGCGACAGCCCGCCGAGCGCCACCTTGCCGCCCATCCGCGTCACCTCGAGGTGTTGCAGCACCTCGGGCGAGAACCGCGCGCGGACCTGCTCGACCAGCGCCATCGGGTCCTCGTTGCCATAGCCCACCTGAAGATAGGTGATGCTCGGGTCCACCTTGAGCGCGCGCAGCGTGGTGTGGTTCCAGGCGTATTCGAACACATGGCCGGGGTCGCGTTCCCAGGCAGAGCTATCGGACCGGTAGATCACCCTGGCCCCCGGATGCCGCGCGGTAAAGGTCTGGAACCCCGGCAGCGCATGGGGCGCCACCATCAGCGCCACCACCCCCTGCCCCGGCGCGACATGCGGCGCGACGCGCTGGAAATAGTCCTGCGCGATGGGCGCCTCGAACACGGTGGCGAGCTTGATGAGAATGCCGTCCTCGCCCGCGAGCCCATAGGCATAGGCCATGGCGGCAGGGAAATCGTCGAGCGCCACAAACATCCCCACCCAGTCATAAGCGGGGGCAAGCGGGATCTCGATCTCGGTGATGATGCCGTTGGTGCCATAGGCATGGCTCACCCGGTGCAATTCCTCGCCGGTAAACTCGAGCACGCGCGGCTCTTCTTCCATCGTCACCACGCGCAGCCGCAGGATATTGCCCAGATCGCGCAGGCTGCCCCAGCGCACAGACCCCACGCCGCCCGACCCGCCGGCGACAAAGCCGCCAATGGTCGCGGTGGCCCAGGTCGAGGAGAACATGCGGATTTCCTGCCCGGTCTCGTTGCAGGCCGCGTCGAGATCCTTGAGCAGACAGCCCGGCTCCACCACCACCCGGCCGGGATGAATGGCGCGCACCGCATTCATGCGGTGCAGGTGCAGCACACAGCCGCCCGCCAGCGGCATCGCCTGCCCATAGTTCCCCGTGCCGGTGCCGCGCGTCGTTACCGGCACGCCGAAGCGGTAGCAGGTGCGCAGCACTTCGATCACTTCGGCCTCGGTTCTGGGCGCCACCACGAAATCGGCCGACACATGATCCAGCCGCGCCTTGAGCACCGGCGAATACCAGAAGAAATCCCGGCTCTTGGCCTTTACCGAAACAGGGTTCACGTCCATCTCGAGATGGGCGAGCGCGGCCTTGCAGGCCTCGATATCAGCAGTCATTGCAACGTCTCCCAAATCTCAGTTTTCGCGCTTCACGGCGCTCTCGTGCCACTTGCGCAGCAACAGATGGCTCAGCAGCGACAGCGCCATGAAAATCGCCACCCCCATCGCCGCAATCAGCAGAAGGGCCGCGAACATGCGCGGGATGTTGAGCCGGTAGCCGGCCTCCTGGATCCGCGAGGCGAGGCCCGAGGACACGCCGCCGGTGCCCGCCACATATTCCGCCACCACCGCCCCGATCAGCGCCAGACCGCCGGCGATGCGCAGGCCGCCCAGAAAATAGGGCAGCGCCGACGGCAATTGCAGATAGCGCAGCCGCTGCCAGCGGCTCGCCCGGTAGATCGTCATCAGGTCGCGCAGATTGTGGTCGGCCGATTTCAGCCCCAGCGTGGTATTGGCCAGGATCGGAAAGAACGCCACGATCCAGGCACAAAGGAGCAAGCCGACCGTCCGGTTCTCGACATAGATGAAGATCAGCGGCGCGATCGACACGATCGGCGTCACCTGCAGGATCACCGCATAAGGATAGAACGACATCTCGGCAAAGCGGCTCTGCGTGAACAGCACGGCCAGCCCCACCCCGCCGATCACCGCGACCAGCAGCGCCAGCAACGTCGTCTGCAAGGTGACCAGCGCAGAGCCGATCAGCAGCCACCAATCCTCGACCATCGTCGCCATCACGCGGCCTGGCGAGGGCAGCACGTAATGCGGAATGTTGTTGAGCGTGACGACCCGGTCCCAGGCATAGACGGTCAGCACCATCACGATCACCGGCAAGGCCCATCTCGCGATGCTCTCGACCCGCTGCGCACGGGCAAAGCGCGCCTCGTCCACATCAAAGGCCACATCCTGCGCGCTGTCGCCGTTCGAGGTCTGCGGATCGGCAAGGGTCATCAGTGAAGCTCCATCTTCTCGCCCATGGCCTCTGACAGGGCCTCGGAGGTGGCAAGCGCGTGCGCCGCATAATCCGGCGAAGTGCGGAACGCGATCCCGCGGGGATAAGGCGCATCGACCGTGATCTCGCGGATCACGCGGCCGGGGCGGGCGGCCATGACGATGATCCGGTCCGACAGGAATACCGATTCGAACACCGAATGGGTGACGAATATCACCGTGGACCCCATCTGCGCCTTGAGTTCCAGCAGATCGTTGTTGAGCTTTTGCCGCGTGATCTCGTCCAGCGCGGCAAAGGGTTCGTCCATCAGGATCAGCCGCGGGTTGGTCACCAGCGCGCGGGCGATCGAGACGCGCATCTTCATGCCGCCCGACAATTCGCGCGGATAGGCGCCGCCGAAATTCTCCAGCCCGACCAGCGCCAGCACTTCCTCGATCCGGTCCTTGACCGCAGAGAACGTCTGCCCGCGCAGGCGAAAAGGCAGCCAGACGTTCTGCGCCACCGTGGCCCAGGGCATCAGCGTGGGTTCCTGGAACACCACGCCCAGGTCATCCGCGCTTTGCCCGCCGTCCCAGGCGATGCGCCCTGTCGTGGGCCGCATCAGCCCCGCGATGAGCCGCAGCGCGGTGGATTTGCCACAGCCGGACGGACCCAGAAGCGAAATGAAATCTCCCTCGTTCACGCTCAGCGCCATGCGGCGCAGCGCCACGACATTGCCGGCAAAGGTCTTGTCCACATCCACCATCTGAAGGATGCGGGGCCGTTCGCCCAGCGGTCTGATTGTCCGATCGGTCGTCATGAAGCGCCCTGCCTGCGATACACCGGCGGCGCGGATCACGCCGCGCCGCCGGCTCTGTCGTTACTGTGCCGGCCGCAGGTCCATGCCGACGCCCTTGTTGATGAAGTCGAGCGAATAGGACTGGGTATAGTCCAGCCCTGCCGGGATCACGCCCGCCGCAACCATCGAGTCGTAGAACGACTTGTTGCGTTCGTCCGTCATCGCGCCCACGCCCAGCGTCAGCGCGTCACCGCTGTCCACGATCCCCTCGGCGCGCATCTTTTCCAGCGCGTAGTCGATCGCGTCCTGCGTCATTTCGGGGTTGTCGGCCAGGATCATCGCATTGGCGGCGGAATTGTCGCCGTAAATGTAATTATACCAGCCGATGATCGACCCATCGACAAAGCATTGCAGCACCTCGGGCCGGTTCTCGACCATGTCGCGCGTGGTCTGGATCGTGGTCGAATAGGCCTCGAACCCGGCATCGGCGATCAGATAGACATCGGGCGCCCAGCCGGTTTCGGCCTCCACGGCAAAGGGTTCGGAGGACAGGTAACCCTGCTGGCCGGCGTTCTCGTTGACGATGAAGGGCGCCGAGTTGAAGGTGTAGGTCTGGCGCTGTTCGTCGGTAAAGCCATAGGCGGCCTTCATCCATTCGTAATAGGCGGCATTGTCCTGCACGATCATGGTGAGATCCTTGAGCTCTTCAAAGCTCGTCACCCGGCCGGGATGGGTGAGGATCACCTGCGGGTCCTTCTGGAAGGACGACATCACGTTGAGCACCGGGATGCCCTCGCTCACCGCAAACAGCGCGTCGAGGTGGCCGCCCATGTAGAAGTCGATGCGCCCGGCCAGCATCAGCGCAAAGTTGTTCACCTGCGGGCCGCCCGGCACGATGGTCACGTCAAGCCCACAGGCCGCATAGGTGCCGTCTGCGACCGACTGATAGAACCCGCCATGTTCGGCCTGCGCCACCCAGTTGGTGCCATAGGACACGGCGACATTCTC
>JAACUH010000044.1 GCA_009993005.1 Rhodobacterales bacterium | reverse complement strand
CCGCCGTCAGCGTCGTCTTGCCGTGGTCAACGTGACCGATCGTGCCGATGTTCACATGCGGCTTGTTGCGTTCAAACTTTGCCTTCGCCATGATGGCTTCTCCTTGGATTCGGATGGGGCGGCGGGGTGGTCCCCGCCCTACGGGTTAGGTGGTAGGGCGGGGTCAGCCCCGCCACACCGTCAAGCGTATTTCTTCTGGATCTCGTCCGAGATGTTCTGCGGCACCGGTTCGTAATGGTCGAACTGCATCGTGAACTGCGCGCGGCCCGAGGTCATCGACCGCAGCGTGTTGATGTAGCCGAACATATTGGCCAGCGGCACAAAGGCATTGATGACATTGGCGTTGCCGCGGCTGTCCTGTCCCTGCACCATGCCCCGACGCGAGGTCAGGTCACCGATCACGCCGCCGGTATATTCCTCGGGCGTCACCACCTCGACCTTCATGATCGGCTCGAGCAGCTTCGCACCGGCCTTGCGCAGACCTTCGCGCATGCACATCCGCGCGGCGATTTCGAAGGCCAGAACGCTCGAGTCCACGTCGTGAAACTTGCCGTCCAGAAGCTCGACCTTGAAGTCGATCACGGGGAAGCCCGCGAGCGGACCGCTGTCCATCACCGACTTGATGCCCTTTTCGACGCCCGGCACGTATTCCTTGGGCACCGCGCCGCCGACGATCTTGCTGTCAAACGAATAGCCTTCGCCCGGTTCGGTCGGCATGATGTTGAGCTTGACCTCGGCGAACTGGCCCGACCCACCCGACTGCTTCTTGTGGGTATAGGTATGTTCGACCGCATGACCGATGGTTTCGCGATAGGCCACCTGCGGCGCACCGATGTTCGCCTCGACCTTGAACTCGCGCCGCATCCGGTCAACGAGGATGTCGAGGTGAAGCTCGCCCATGCCGCGCATGATCGTCTGGCCCGATTCAAAATCGGTCTCGACGCGGAAGGACGGGTCTTCGGCCGCGAGACGCGCCAGAGCGATCCCCATCTTTTCCTGGTCGGCCTTGGTCTTGGGCTCGACCGCGATCTCGATCACCGGCTCGGGGAAGGTCATGGTTTCGAGAACCACGGCATCCTTTTCCGAACACAGCGTATCGCCGGTGGTCGTGTCCTTGAGCCCCGCGAGCGCGATGATGTCGCCGGCAAAGGCTTCGTCGATCTCTTCGCGGTTGATGGCGTGCATCATCATCATCCGGCCAATGCGTTCTTTCTTGCTCTTGGTCGAATTGAGGATCGCGTCGCCCTTGTTCAGCTTGCCCGAATAGATCCGGGTAAACGTCAGCGAGCCCACGAACGGGTCGTTCATGATCTTGAACGCCAGCGCCGAAAACGGCTGATCGTCGTCGGCCGAACGCGGGATGTTGCGGGTTTCCGCCTCGTCACCGGGTTTGAAGCCCAGATAAGCGGGCACATCCAGCGGCGAGGGCAGATAGTCGATCACGGCGTTGAGCATGGGCTGCACGCCCTTGTTCTTGAACGCCGAACCCGCGATCACCGGCACGAAGGCCAGGTCGAGCGTGCCCTTGCGGATCATCTGACGCAGCGTGGCCTCGTCGGGCTCGACGCCGTCCAGATAGGCCTCCATGGCGGCATCGTCCATGTCAACGGCCATCTCGATCATGTTGGCGCGCCATTCGGCGGCCAGATCGGCCAGGTCGGCCCGGATCGGATGACGGACCCAGGACGCGCCCAGATCTTCGCCTTCATAGACCCACTCTTCCATCTTGATGAGATCGACGATGCCTTCGAGCTTGTCCTCGGCACCGATCGGCAGCGCGATCGGCATCGGACGGGCGCCGGTGCGTTCCTTGATCATCTTGACGCAGTTGAAGAAGTCGGCGCCGATCTTGTCCATCTTGTTGACGAACACGATCCGCGGAACCTTGTAGCGGTCGGCCTGACGCCACACCGTTTCGGTCTGCGGCTCGACACCGGCGTTGGCGTCGAGCAGGACGATGGCGCCATCGAGCACGGCCAGCGACCGCTCGACCTCGATGGTAAAGTCCACGTGGCCGGGGGTGTCGATGATGTTGAAGCGGTGCTTCAGCCCCATCGGCGTGCCGTCCTCGGTGCGCTCCCAGAAGGTCGTGGTCGCGGCCGAGGTGATGGTGATCCCGCGTTCCTGCTCCTGCTCCATCCAGTCCATCGTCGCGGCGCCGTCATGGACTTCGCCGATCTTGTGGGACTTGCCGGTGTAGTAGAGGATCCGCTCGGTCGTCGTGGTCTTGCCCGCGTCGATATGCGCGATGATGCCGAAATTGCGGTAGCGGTCGAGTGGGTAGTCGCGTGCCATGTTGCGGCCCCTTTACCAGCGGTAGTGGCTGAACGCTTTGTTCGCGTCGGCCATCTTGTGGGTGTCTTCGCGCTTTTTCACGGCGGTGCCGCGGCCGTTGACCGCGTCGATCAGTTCGCCGGCAAGGCGCTCTTCCATCGTGTGCTCGTTGCGCTTGAGCGCGGCAGCGATCAGCCAGCGGATCGCCAGCGCCTCGCGGCGCTCGGGGCGCACTTCGACGGGGACCTGATAGGTCGCACCACCGACGCGGCGCGACCGCACCTCGATCGACGGCTTGATGTTGTCGAGGCTCTCGTGGAACACTTCCACAGGCGACTTCTTGAGCTTGCTCTCGACGCGCTCGAAGGCGCTGTACACGATCCGTTCGGCGACGGATTTCTTGCCGTCAACCATCAGGTTGTTCATGAACTTGGTGAGAACCCGGTCGCCATACTTGGCATCGGGCAGGACTTCGCGCTTTTCAGCGGCGTGACGACGCGACATGGCTGTCTCTCCTTATTTCGGACGCTTGGCGCCGTATTTCGACCGGCGCTGCTTGCGGTTCTTGACACCCTGGGTATCGAGCACACCGCGCAGGATGTGGTAACGCACGCCCGGAAGGTCCTTGATACGGCCGCCACGGATCAGGACCACCGAGTGTTCCTGAAGGTTGTGGCTTTCACCGGGGATGTAGCTGATGACTTCGAAGCCATTGGTCAGACGGACCTTGGCGACCTTGCGCATGGCCGAGTTCGGCTTTTTCGGCGTCGTCGTATAGACCCGTGTGCACACGCCACGCTTTTGCGGGCAGGACTCGAGGTGCTGCGACTTGGACCGGACTATTCTGGGCTGACGCGGCTTGCGGATCAGCTGCTGGATCGTTGGCATTGGGCTTTGTTCCCCGTTTCCTACACATGTGTCGCGGCCGTCCGGGTCAGGGTCCGGGGGTCCGCCGTTTCAGATACGTGCCTTGCGCGTCCACAAAGCACAAAAATTCCGCAATGTTCCCTCTACCTGCGGAACAGTGCGGTGAGATTGCAGAGGATCGGGGCAGCATTAGCCCGGATCATGACCACTTCAGCTATGATAACAGGGCGAAAGGCACATTGCCCCTGTCCCGGTTGCGGCGCGTATACGGGGAGTCGCAGGGGGTGTCAACAGCATCAGGCGGGCGCATCGGCGGGCCGGATGGCGGGCCGGGCGGGGAAACGCGCGGCCGGACAATGGCCGCTTGACAGCGCGGGCCGGGTGCCCAGACTCGGACCGGGGCAGTCGTGATGTTGATTTCAATTTTCAAAGGATACAGATGATGACCACTACTCTTCGCCTTACCGGCCTCGCCGGGCTTCTTGCGCTGACGGCATGTGCGACACCCACCCCGCCGGTCTATGACACTGGCGACTATTTCGACGCGGCGGCTCAGGCCGCGCGGCTCAACGCGCTGCCTGCGGCGCCTTCGGCCGACCTGCCAGTCAGCGGCAGCGCGACCTATGACGGCTTCATGTCCGGGCGCCTGACCGGCGATGCCGATGGCCGCGTCGTCGGTGCGATGCGCATGAACATCGGCTTTGGCGGCGCGACCGATGCCATCTCGGGCCGGGTGTCCGATATCACGTTGCTGGGCAGCACCGACCTCGACGACCAGACCCTGGGCGGGTTCCTCACCATCGACGGCAGCCGCGCCGGGTCGAATGTGATCGGGGCGGCCGGGGGTCGGCTTACCGCTGTCGATGGCACGGGCATCGCGGGCGGCTATGACATGAACCTCCCGTTCAACGGCGCGCTGCGCAGCGATGTGACCGGCGCCGACAGCGTGTCGGGCCGCGTGACCGGCGGCGGGGTCGGCACCGGCTGGGCCAGCGGTGAGGTCGTCACCCTGCAGGACGGCCGGTTCTACGGGCAGCGCTGATCGGGGCGGGCGGATGCGGTGGCGGCAAGCCGCCGCCGCATCCGGCCTTCGCGATAGAGCGTGTAGAGACCCGTGGTCACAACGATGGCCGCACCGACCAGCGTGACCGGATCGGGGAAGGTGCCAAACACCAGCGCCCCCAACACCAGCGCAATGACAAGGCTGGTATAGCGAAAGGGCGCGACAAAGCCGAGCTCGCCCACCCGCATCGCGGCGACAGAGCAGATATAGCCCCCGATGACAAAGACCATCGCGCCGGCAAGGTTGACCGCCGCCGCACCATCGACCGGCTGCCAGTCCACAAAGAGGGCCCCCACCGCGGCAAAGCCCGTCACCCCCACCGCCGACACGCTGGCGACCATCAGCGAGGGCAGCGCGGGCGACATCATCCGCGAGACGATATCGCGCAGGGTGACGCAAGCAACCGTCGCGAGCCCGTAAATCGCATAGATGTCAAAGCCTTCTGTCCCCGGTCTTACGATCAGCAACACCCCGCCGAACCCGACGAGGATCGCCGTCATCCGCCGCCAGCCGATGCGTTCGCCCAGAAACAGGGCCCCCGCCAGCGTCACGGTCAGCGGCAGGGACTGCAGGATTGCCGAGATATTGGCAAAAGGCATGTGAAAGAGCGCGGTGATGAAGAACCACGCGCTGCCCATCTCGGACACCGCGCGCAGCCCCATCAGCCGCCAATCCCGCGCCGAGGCCCGCGCCGAGGCCCGCGCCGAGGCCCGCGCCGAGGCCCGCAGCCGCATCTGCCCCATGCCCCAGGTCAGCGCGATCAGGAACAGGGTCACGCCGACCCCGCGCAGGAACAGCGCCTGAAACAGCGGCAGATCGTCCCCCAGCGCCTTCATGAAGGCATCGTTGAGCGTGAAAGACGCCATCGCCCCGGTCATCAGGGCAGCACCACGCATATTGTCTGACAATCCGGCCATGACCCTGCGCTAGCAAAGCCCGGCAGCGGGGGCCAGAGGCGACTTGCGCGCCGAGGCCATTTCGGCGCGCAAGGGGGCAGCGTCGCTGCGCCCCGGTCGCTCAGCGCGTAGCCGACCACGCCGATCGGCGAGACCGTCGCCGCCACGCTGCGGGCCCGACATAGGGGCCGGGGGCCAAATGCAAAAGGCCCCGGCGCGTGCTGCGCCGGGGCCTTTTGGTCAGTCTCTTGACCGACTGCCGGGATCAATCCCGGCTATCGGGCGTGTCCATGAGGAAATTGTCGAATTCGTCGCCACCGATCACATCGGACACCGGAGCGGCGAGCGCGGCGGCCACTTCGGCCTCCTCGCGGCGCTGGTCGATGACCTTGTTGTCGCGCTCGGCCGCGATGCGGCGCACGCGGCTGGTGGCGCCGCCCGTCCCCGCCGGGATCAGCCGCCCGACGATGACGTTTTCCTTGAGGCCCACCAGCTTGTCACGCTTGCCCTGCACCGAGGCTTCGGTGAGCACGCGCGTGGTCTCCTGGAAGGACGCCGCCGAGATGAAGCTGCGGGTCTGCAGCGACGCCTTGGTGATGCCGAGCAGGATCGGCTCGCCCGTCGCCGGACGCCCGCCGCGCGCGATGGCCTTTTCGTTGGCCTCGTCGAATTCGGCCTTGTCCACCGTCTCGCCCTTGAGCAGGACCGTGTCGCCCGATTCCGCGATTTCCCATTTCTGGAGCATCTGGCGGACGATCACCTCGATGTGCTTGTCGTTGATCCTGACGCCTTGCAGGCGATAGACGTCCTGCACCTCGTCGATCATGTAATCGGCAAGCGCCTCGACCCCCATGATGGCGAGAATGTCATGCGGCGCGGGATTGCCGTCCATGATATAGTCGCCCTTCTGCACGAAGTCGCCTTCCTGCACCGGGATGTGCTTGCCCTTGGGCACCATGTATTCGACCTTTTCCATCCCCTCGACCGAGGGTTCGATCGTCACGCGGCGCTTGTTCTTGTAGTCCTTGCCAAAGCGGACATAGCCGTCGATTTCGGCGATGATCGCGTGGTCCTTGGGACGGCGCGCCTCGAACAGCTCCGCCACGCGCGGCAGACCCCCGGTGATGTCCTTGGTCTTGGCCCCTTCGCGCGGGATCCGCGCGACGACATCGCCGGCCTTGATGTCCTGCCCGTCCTCGACCGACAGGATCGCATCCACCGACATCTGATAGGTCACCGGATTGCCCGCATCGGTGCGCATCGGTTCGCCATCAGGGCCCACGATGATGATCTCGGGCTTGAGCTCGTTGCCCTTGGGCACCGACCGCCAGTCCGACACGATGCGCTGGGTCATGCCCGTCGCCTCGTCGGTTTCCTCGCGCATCGCGATCCCGCTGATGAGGTCCACGTAGCGCACCATCCCGCCCTTTTCGGCGATGATGGGGAGCGTATAGGGGTCCCATTCGAACAGTTTGTCGCCACGCGTGACGGTCGCACCTTCCTTGACAAAGATCTTGGTGCCGTAGCCGACCTTGTGCTGCGCCCGCTCTTCGCCGGCCTCGTCGAGGATCGCGATGACCATGTTGCGGCCCATGACCACCGCCTCGCCCGCTTCGTTCTCGAGAAGCGAGGCGTTGCGGAAGGCCACGGTGCCGGGCTGGCTCGACTCGACAAAGGACTGCTGCCCGCCCTGCGCCACGCCGCCGATGTGGAAGGTCCGCATCGTCAGCTGGGTGCCGGGCTCGCCGATCGACTGCGCGGCGATGATGCCGACAGCCTCGCCGATGTTGACCATCGTGCCACGCGCCAGGTCGCGCCCGTAGCAGGCGGCGCAGACGCCGTCCTCGCTTTCGCAGGTCAGGGCAGAGCGGATACGCATCTTGGTGATGCCCGCCGCCTCGATCAGATCGGCCTTGCGCTCGTCGATCAGCTCGTTCTTGGCCACCACGATCTCGTCCGTGCCCGGCTTCATCACGTCATCGGCCGACACCCGGCCCAGCACGCGTTCGGCCAGCGACGACACGACCTCGCCGTCGTTCACCGCCGCTTCGGCGGTGATCGCACGGTCGGTGCCGCAATCGGGGATGCGCACGATGCAATCCTGCGCCACGTCCACCAGACGCCGCGTCAGATAGCCCGAGTTGGCGGTCTTGAGCGCGGTATCCGACAGGCCCTTGCGGGCGCCGTGGGTCGAGTTGAAGTATTCAAGAACGGTCAGACCTTCCTTGAAGTTCGAGATGATCGGCGTCTCGATGATCTCGCCCGACGGCTTGGCCATCAGGCCGCGCATCCCGCCAAGCTGCTTCATCTGCGTGACCGAGCCACGGGCCCCGGAGTGCGCCATCATATAGACCGAATTCGGCTCGGCCTCGGCGCCATTGGCGTCGATCTTGTTGGCCGAGATGGTCTTCATCATCGCGTCGGTGACCTTGTCGTTGCACTTGGACCAGGCATCGACAACCTTGTTGTATTTTTCGCCCTGGGTAATCAGGCCGTCCATATACTGCTGTTCAAAGTCCTTGACCTGGTCGCGGGTCTCATCGACCAGCACCCATTTGCGGTCCGGCACCACCATGTCGTCCTTGCCGAACGAAATCCCGGCCTTGAACGCCTCGCGGAAGCCGGCGGACATGATCTGGTCGCAGAAAATGACCGATTCCTTCTGGCCGCAGTAGCGATAGACGGTGTCGATGATCTGCTGCACCTCTTTCTTGCGCAGCAGGCGGTTGACCAGTTCGAACGGCGCCTTGGCGTTGAGCGGCAAGAGCGCGCCCAGCCGCAGGCGGCCCGGCGTCGTCTCGTAGCGCTTGACGACCTCGTTGCCCTCGTCGTCGATCTGGGTGATCCGCGCGATGATGCGGGCGTGCATGTGCAGCTCGCCCGAATTCAGCGCATGTTCGACCTCGTCGATCGAGGAGAAGGCCATGCCTTCGCCCTTCATCCCCTTGCGCTCGATCGTGGTGTAGTAGAGCCCCAGGATCATGTCCTGCGACGGCACGATGATCGGCGCGCCGTTGGCGGGCGACAGCACGTTGTTGGTGGACATCATGAGGACGCGCGCTTCGAGCTGTGCCTCGAGGCTCAGCGGCACGTGCACGGCCATCTGGTCGCCGTCAAAGTCGGCGTTGAAGGCCGAACAGACCAGCGGGTGCAGCTGGATCGCCTTGCCCTCGATCAGCACCGGCTCGAACGCCTGGATGCCCAGACGGTGCAGCGTCGGCGCGCGGTTGAGCATGATCGGGTGTTCGCGGATCACCTCGTCCAGAATATCCCAGACCTCGGGACGTTCCTTTTCCACCAGCTTTTTCGCCTGCTTGACGGTCGAGGACAGCCCCTTCGCCTCAAGCCGGGAATAGATGAACGGCTTGAACAGCTCGAGCGCCATCTTTTTCGGCAGACCGCACTGGTGCAGCTTGAGCTCGGGCCCGGTCACGATCACGGAGCGGCCGGAAAAGTCCACCCGCTTGCCCAGAAGGTTCTGGCGGAAGCGGCCCTGCTTGCCCTTGAGCATGTCGCTGAGCGACTTGAGCGGGCGCTTGTTGGCACCGGTGATGACGCGGCCGCGACGGCCGTTGTCAAACAGCGCATCGACCGATTCCTGCAGCATCCGCTTTTCGTTGCGCACGATGATGTCGGGCGCGCGCAGTTCGATCAGCCGCTTGAGGCGGTTGTTGCGGTTGATGACGCGGCGGTAGAGGTCGTTGAGGTCCGACGTGGCAAAGCGGCCGCCGTCGAGCGGCACCAGCGGGCGCAACTCGGGCGGAATGACCGGGATCACGGTGAGGATCATCCATTCCGGGCGGTTGCCGCTGTCGATGAAGCTTTCGACGATCTTCAGACGCTTGATGATCTTCTTGGGCTTGAGCTCACCGGTCGCTTCCTTGAGGTCGGCGCGCAGCTGCTCGGCCTCGGCGTCGAGGTCGATGGCGGCCAGCATCTCGCGGATCGCCTCGGCGCCGATATTGGCGGTGAAGGCGTCGATGCCATAGGCGTCCTGCGCGTCGAGGAATTCCTCTTCGGTCATCAGCTGGCCATAGGTCAGGTCGGTCAGACCGGGCTCGATCACCACGTAATTCTCAAAATAGAGAATCCGCTCGAGATCGCGCAGCGTCATGTCGAGCATCAGGCCGATGCGCGAGGGCAGCGATTTGAGGAACCAGATATGGGCCACGGGCGAGGCCAGTTCGATATGGCCCATACGCTCGCGGCGGACCTTTTGCAGGGTCACTTCGACGCCGCATTTCTCGCAGACGACGCCGCGATACTTCATCCGCTTGTATTTGCCGCACAGACACTCGTAGTCCTTGATCGGGCCAAAGATGCGCGCGCAAAAGAGGCCGTCACGCTCGGGCTTGAACGTGCGGTAGTTGATGGTCTCGGGCTTCTTGATCTCGCCAAAGGACCACGACAGGATCCGCTCCGGCGACGCGAGCGAGACCTTGATCTCGTCGAATGTCTTGGCCGGGGTCAGCGGATTGAACGGGTTGTTGGTCAGTTCCTGGTTCATCTTGATACCTCAAATTGGGTCGGAGACGGGCGGGGCAAAAAATCTTCGTACGAAGATTTTTCCAAGAATTTTCGTACGAAAATTCTTCCCCTACTCGTCCTCCGCATCCAGGAGTTCCATGTTGAGGCCGAGGCCCCGCACTTCCTTCACCAGCACGTTGAAACTTTCCGGCACACCGGCCTCGAAGTTGTCCTCGCCCTTGACGATGCTCTCGTAGACCTTGGTGCGGCCTGCCACATCGTCCGACTTGACGGTGAGCATTTCCTGCAGCGTGTAGGCCGCGCCATAGGCCTCGAGCGCCCAGACCTCCATCTCCCCGAAACGCTGGCCGCCGAACTGGGCCTTGCCGCCCAGCGGTTGCTGCGTGACCAGGCTGTAGGGCCCGGTCGAGCGTGCGTGGATCTTGTCGTCAACGAGGTGGTGCAGCTTGAGGAGGTACTTCACCCCGACCGTCACCTGCCGGCTGAACTTTTCGCCAGAGCGCCCGTCGTAAAGGTCCGACTGGCCCGAGGTCGAGAACCCGGCCCGTCTCAGCATGTCGTTGACATCGGCCTCTTTCGCGCCGTCAAAGACCGGCGTGGCGATCGGCACGCCCCGGGTCACGGTCTCGGCCGCTTCGATCAGGCGCGCCTCGTCCATGTCCCTGATGCCTTCTTCATAGACATCGTCCCCATAGCCGATGCGCATCGCCTCGCGCACCGGGGTCAGGTCGCCAGTGCGACGGTAGCCTTGCAGCGCCTCGTCGATCTTGAGCCCCAGCGACCGCGAGGCCCAGCCCATATGCGTCTCGAGGATCTGACCGACGTTCATGCGCGAGGGCACGCCCAGCGGGTTGAGACAGATATCGACCGGCGTGCCGTCGGCGAGGAAGGGCATGTCCTCCATCGGCACGACCCTGGACACGACGCCCTTGTTGCCGTGACGACCGGCCATCTTGTCGCCCGGCTGCAGCTTGCGCTTTACCGCGACGAACACCTTGACCATCTTCATGACGCCCGGCGGCAGGTCATCGCCACGGCGCACCTTCTCGACCTTGTCCTCGAAGCGCGCGTCGAGCGTGCGCTTCTGGATCTCGTATTGCTCGTTGAGCGCCTCGACGATCTTGGCGTCATCCTCGTCGGCCAGCGCCAGTTGCCACCACTGGCCCCGGCTCAGTTCGGCGATCGACTCTTCCGAGATGACCGTGTTCGGCTTGAAGCCCTTGGGCCCCTTCACCGCGGTCTTGCCCATGATCATCGACTTCAGCCGCGCATAGATGTTGCGGTCCAGGATCGCGAGTTCGTCGTCACGGTCGCGCGCCAGGCGCTCGACCTCTTCGCGCTCGATCTGCAGCGCGCGCTCGTCCTTGTCCACGCCATGCCGGTTGAACACCCGCACTTCGACGACCGTGCCGAAATCGCCCGGCGGCAGCCGCAGCGAGGTGTCACGCACATCCGACGCCTTTTCGCCAAAGATCGCGCGCAGGAGCTTTTCTTCCGGTGTCATCGGGCTTTCGCCCTTGGGCGTGATCTTGCCCACCAGAATGTCCGCCGGCCCGACTTCGGCGCCGATATAGACGATGCCCGCCTCGTCGAGGTTGCGCAGCGCTTCTTCGCCCACGTTGGGAATGTCGCGGGTGATTTCCTCTGGCCCGAGCTTGGTGTCGCGCGCGGCGACCTCGAACTCTTCGATATGGATCGAGGTGAACACGTCGTCACGCACGATCCGCTCGGAGATCAGGATCGAGTCTTCGTAGTTGTAACCGTTCCACGGCATGAAGGCGACGATCACGTTCCGGCCCACGGCCAGTTCGCCCATGTCCGTCGCGGGGCCGTCGGCGATCACCTCGCCCTTGGTCACATGGTCGCCCACCTTGACCAGCGGACGCTGGTTGATGCAGGAGTTCTGGTTCGACCGCTGGAACTTGCGCATCCGGTAGATATCGACCCCGGCATCGCCAAGCTCGAGATCCTCGGTGGCGCGCACCACGATACGCTGCGCATCGACCTGGTCGATGATCCCGCCGCGCCGCGCCATGATCGCGGCGCCGCTGTCGCGCGCCACGATGCCTTCGATCCCGGTGCCCACCAGCGGCGCCTCGGCCTGCAACAGCGGCAGCGCCTGGCGCATCATGTTCGACCCCATCAGCGCACGGTTGGCGTCGTCATTCTCGAGAAAGGGAATGAGCGAGGCCGCGACCGAGACGAGCTGTTTCGGCGACACGTCGATCAGATCGACCTGGTCCTTGGGCGCGAGCATGTAGTCGCCCGACTGGCGGGTGCTGATCAGATCGCTGACAAAGCGGTTGTCCTTGTCGAGCTCGGCGTTGGCCTGGGCGACGGTGTGGCGCATTTCCTCGGTCGCCGACATGTATTGCACATCGTCGGTCACGACCCCGTCCACCACCTTGCGGTAGGGGGTTTCGATGAAGCCATACTTGTTCACGCGGGCAAAGGTCGCGAGGCTGTTGATCAGGCCGATGTTCGGCCCTTCGGGCGTCTCGATCGGGCACATCCGGCCATAGTGGGTCGGGTGCACGTCGCGCACTTCAAAGCCGGCACGTTCGCGCGTCAGACCACCCGGCCCGAGCGCCGAGAGGCGCCGCTTGTGCGTCACTTCGGAGAGCGGATTGGTCTGGTCCATGAACTGCGACAGCTGCGACGAGCCAAAGAATTCGCGCACCGCGGCCGCGGCGGGCTTGGCGTTGATCAGGTCCTGCGGCATCACCGTGTCGATCTCGACCGACGACATGCGTTCCTTGATCGCGCGCTCCATGCGCAGCAGGCCCACGCGATACTGGTTCTCCATCAGCTCGCCGACCGAACGCACCCGGCGGTTGCCGAGGTGGTCGATGTCGTCGATGTCGCCCTTGCCGTCGCGCAGTTCGGTCAGCGCCTTGATGCAGGCGACGATATCCTCGCGGCGCAGCGTGCGCAGCGTGTCGGGCGCGTCGAGCGCCAGACGCATGTTCATCTTGACCCGGCCCACGGCCGACAGGTCATAGCGTTCGGCATCAAAGAACAGCGTGTCAAAGAGCGCGCTGGCCGCGTCCACCGTCGGCGGCTCGCCGGGGCGCATGACGCGGTAGATGTCCATGAGTGCGGTATCGCGGCCCATGTTCTTGTCCGCCGCCATCGTGTTGCGGATGTAGGGGCCGACGTTGATGTTGTCGATGTCGAGCACCGGGATCGTGGTGATCCCCGCATCCATCAGCTCCTTGAGCGACCCACCGTTCACTTCACCGTCGCGGTCAACCTCGAGCGTGAGCTCATCGCCGGCCTCGACATAGATCGCGCCGGTGACCTCGTTGATGATGTCGCGGGCGACGAATTTGCCGACGATATGCTTGTAAGGCACCAGCAGGTCCTTGACCTTGCCTTCGTCGATCAGCTTTTTGACCGCGCGCGGCGTGACCTTGTCGCCGGCGGCGACCAGCACTTCGCCGGTCGCGGCATCGACGAGGTCAAAGGTCGGGCGCGTGCCACGGGCGCGTTCGGGGAAGAACTTGGTCACCCAGCCCTTGGACTTCTTGTCATAGACGAAATCGACGGTGTCGTAATAGGCGGTCATGATCGCCTCCTGGTCCAGCCCGAGGGCATAGAGCAGGGTCGTCACCGGCAGCTTGCGGCGGCGGTCGATGCGCGCGAACACGAGGTCCTTGGCGTCGAATTCGAAATCGAGCCAGGAGCCGCGGTAGGGAATGATCCGGCAGGCGAACAAGAGCTTGCCCGAGGAATGCGTCTTGCCCTTGTCATGGTCAAAGAACACGCCCGGCGAGCGGTGCATCTGCGACACGATCACACGTTCGGTGCCGTTCACGATGAACGTGCCGTTCGCGGTCATCAGGGGCATGTCGCCCATGAACACGTCCTGTTCCTTGATGTCCTTGACCGACTTTGCGCCGGTATCCTCATCGACATCGAACACGATCAGGCGCAGCGTGACCTTGAGCGGCGCGGCATAGGTCATGTCGCGCTGCTGGCATTCCTCGACGTCATACTTGGGCTTCTCAAGCTCGTATTTCACGAACTCGAGCACGGCAGTCTCGTTGAAGTCCTTGATCGGAAAGACCGACTGGAACACGCCCTTGATCCCCTCGCCATCGGCGGGCTGGGCATGGTCGCCCGAGCGCAGGAACAGGTCGTAGGAGGATTTCTGCACCTCGATGAGGTTCGGCATCTCCAGCACTTCGCGGATTTTGCCGTAATACTTGCGCAAGCGTTTCTGGCCGAGGAAGGACTGAGCCATGTGCGTCGTCACCTTTCAAATATCTCTGCTGGAACACCATCCGCCGGGGCCGCGGAGGTTTCCCCTGAGAAGAGGCAGGCAATGGGTCCATCCGTGGCCGCCGTCCCAAAGGCGCCCTCTCGACCCGCGCCCTGCCCAAGACGACCGCCCCGCAAGGCGGCCCGCTAAGACAGGATAAGCTGGACCCGCGGCCTGCGGGTCCAGCCTGTGATGTGCGGGGCCATGACGGCCCCGAATGTCGCGATCAGGCCAGTTCGACCTTGGCGCCGGCTGCTTCCAGCTTGGCCTTGATCTCTTCGGCATCGGCCTTGCTGGCGCCTTCCTTGACCTTGCCACCGGCCTCGACGAGGTCTTTGGCTTCTTTCAGGCCCAGGCCGGTGATGGCACGGACTTCCTTGATCACGTTGATCTTTTGCGCGCCGGCATCCTTGAGGACGACGTCGAATTCGGTCTTTTCCTCAACAGCTTCGGCAGCTGCGGCGGGACCGGCCATCATGACCGCGCCACCGGCGGCGGGCTCGATGCCATACTTGTCCTTGAGGATCGTTTTCAGTTCTTGCGCCTGAAGCAGGGTCAGACCCACGATGTCTTCGGCGAGTTTGTTCAGATCAGCCATTTGTTGACTCTTTCCGTTCGGTTAAGATGTGTTCCAACGTCAGGGCGCGATGCCCCGATCCGGGTTCGGTATGCTTCAGGCAGCTTTCTCTTCGATGGTCGAAAGAATGCTCGCGATGTTGGAAGCAGGCGCGCCAATGGCCCCGGCGATGTTGCTGGCAGGCGCACCGATGCAGGACACGATCTGAGCGATGAGCTCTTCACGCGACGGCATCGCTGCGACGGCCTTCACACCGGCGGCGTCCAGCGCCGCATTGCCCATCGCCCCGCCAAGAATGACAAGCTTGTCATTGGTCTTGGCATAGGCTTCCACCACCTTGGCCGCAGCCACGGGGTCTTCGGAATAGGACAACACGGTCATGCCCGTCAGGAGATTGCCGATGCTTGCGCAGGGCTTTCCTTCGAGGGCGATCTTGGCGAGCTTGTTCTTGGCAACGCGCACGGACCCACCCGCAGCACGCATTTTCGCGCGCAGGTCCTGCATTTCGGCAACCGTGATCCCGGCGTAGTGGGCTACCACGACGACGCCAGAGCTTTCAAAGATCTGGCCGAGTTCCTCGACCAGTTTCTCTTTCTGGGCTCTATCCACAGTTTCACTCCAAAAATGGGGGTCTCCCCCCGGCTCATGTTGACCCCCGGTCTGCTGGGGGCCGTTCGGGTCCATTCAGGGTCCCGAGCCGCGATCACCCGAGGAAAACCGCTTGCGCGGGCCACCCGGACATCTTGTTCTCGTTTCCCATCTCAGGAAGGATTTACAGGGCTTGCGCCCAACCCTCCGTCTCGGACAGGACGGGGCCAAAGTCAGGCGGCCCCGCCATTGCACGCCCCGAGGGGCGGCAAATCTTGTGCAAACTCAGTTGCCGGTGGCCGAGGCCACATCGACCGACACGCCCGGCCCCATCGTCGAGCTCAGGCAGACCTTCTTCATGTAGGTCCCCTTGGAGCCCGTCGGCTTGGCCTTGCTCACCGCATCGACAAAGGCCACCAGGTTTTCGGCCAGCTGTTCGACGCCAAAGGACGCCTTGCCGATCCCGGCGTGGATCACCCCGGCCTTTTCGACCTTGAACTGCACCTGACCGCCCTTGGCCGCCTTGACGGCCTCGGCCACGTCGGGCGTCACGGTGCCGATCTTGGGGTTCGGCATCAGGTTGCGCGGGCCCAGGATCTTGCCCAGACGACCGACGATCGGCATCATGTCAGGCGTCGCGATGCAACGGTCGAACTCGATCTTGCCGGATTGGATGGTCTCCATCAGGTCCTCGGCGCCCACGATGTCGGCGCCGGCGGCCTTGGCCTGATCGGCCTTGTCCCCACGGGCGAACACCGCCACGCGCACCGTCTTGCCGGTGCCGTTGGGCAGGGTCACCGTGCCGCGGACCATCTGGTCGGCGTGGCGCGGGTCAACACCGAGGTTGACCGACACTTCGATGGTCTCGTCGAACTTGGCGGTGGCGGCGGCCTTGACCAGCGCCACGGCCTCGGCAACCATCAGGTTTTCCTTGCCGACAAAGGCTTCGCGGGCCGCAGTGATGCGTTTTCCATGCTTTGCCATGATTTACCCCTTGACCTCGATACCCATGGACCGGGCGGACCCGACGATCGACTGCATCGCGCCTTCGATGTCGATGGCGTTGAGGTCTTTCATCTTGGCCTCGGCGATTTCGCGCACCTGCGCCAGCGTCACGGTCCCGGCAACCTCCTTGCCCGGCTTGGGCGAGGCCTTGGGCCGGTTGCGCTTGCCCACCGGCTTGAGCCCCGCTGCCTTTTTCAGGAAGTAGGACGCCGGCGACGACTTGGTCTCGAGCGAGAACGACTTGTCGGCATAGTAGGTGATCACGACGGGCACCGGCGAGCCGGGTTCCATGTCTGCGGTCTTGGCGTTGAACGCCTTGCAGAATTCCATGATATTGATGCCGCGCTGACCCAGAGCGGGGCCGACGGGCGGGGACGGGTTCGCTTGCCCGGCTTTCACCTGCAGCTTGAGCGAACCAATGACTTTCTTGGCCATCTGGCCTCTCCTCTATTCAACAGCCACAGGACGCGTCATGTGGCCTTTGTCGATGCGGTCCGGTCCGGCACACGCGAGCGCCCCGCCTCCCACAATGGATGTCGTCACAGGGACAACAGGCCGCCTCTATACCCGGTCGGCGGGCATGGCAAGGGGGAGTTGCGCAAACGCTGCGTTATCTGGAGGCGGGCCTGGCCACTCTGGCCTAGCCCTGCTTGGTGACCTGGGTAAAGTCGAGCTCGACCGGCGTGGCGCGGCCGAAGATCGACACAGACACCTTGAGCTTCTGCGTGTCCTCGTCCACCTCTTCGACCATCCCGTCGAAGTCCTCGAACGGGCCTTCGTTGACCTTGACCTTTTCGCCGATCTCGAAGTGGATCAGGGTGCGCGGGCTTTCCTCGCCTTCCTGCACGCGACCCAGAATCGCGGTCACTTCAGCGTCGCGCATCGGCATCGGGCGGCCTTGCGGGCCGAGAAAGCCGGTGACGCGGTTGATCTGGCTGATCAGGTGATAGCCCTCGTCCGACATCTCCATATGCACCAGCACATAGCCGGGCATGAACCGGCGTTCGGCCTGGACCTTCTTGCCGCGGCGGATCTCGATCACCTCTTCGGTCGGCACGAGAACTTCGTCGATCTGGTCCTCGAGCCCCTGTTCGGCGACCTTGGTCCTGATCTGTTCGGCGATCTTCTTCTCGAAGTTCGAGAGAACGCTCACCGAATACCACCGCTTCGCCATATTGTCCGACACCTTGCCGCAGTCGGCCCGCGGGCCGAGGAGTTCCATTGTTTCCGGGGCATCCTGTGGCCCGGCCCGAAAAGAAAAGCGGCGCGCTGCTTGATTCGCCGCACGCCAATTTCTCAGGGTTCGCGCTGTCTAGCGTCCTGTTCCCCGGATATCAAGGGGCGGGCGACGGTCGGTCCAAGGACGCGGTCAGCCGCCGAAATAGCCCAGAATGCCGCCCAGACCGGTGCGGATCAACAGATCGACCAGCGAAAAAAACACCGCCATCAGCGCCGCCATGATGAACACCATGATGGTGGTCAGCGTGACCTCGCGCCGGGTCGGCCAGACGACCTTGGCGATCTCGGCACGGGTCTGCTGCACGAACTGGACGGGGTTGGTTCTGGCCATCTGGGGCACCTTTCTGCGATCAGGGCGGGACATACGCCCTGCGGCGCGGCTGTTCAAGGCTTTGATCGCCGCACGAAAGAGAGAGAGAGTGGCAGGGGCAGCAGGGCTTGAACCCGCGACCTACGGTTTTGGAGACCGTCGCTCTACCAACTGAGCTATACCCCTAAGTCCGCGCTCCGGTTAGTCCGAAACGCGGACAGGATCAAGAGGGCATCGCGCAACAGGCCCGCGCGACACCGGCATCGCGCAGTTCAGGCCCGCGCGACACCGGCATCGCGCAGTTCAGGCCCGCGCGACACCGGCATCGAGCGCGGCCACGACATCGGCCGGCAGGTCGAGCGCGCGGGCGAGTGTGTCGAGATAGGTGATCTCGTCGGGGTGGTCGCGGCCGGTGATCATGACCGAGGCGGCATAGATCTCGCGCCGCTCCTGGTCTGACGTGGCGCGGCGGGCGACGGCGGCCGCGTCGGCGGGGCGCATCAGCGTGGTGGTCAGGCTCGCGCGCACGTCGAGCGGCAGGTCGCGCAGCGCGGCCTCGATCGCCGCATTCTCGGCCTCGTCGATATGGCCGTCCGCCTTGGCCGCACTGATCAGCGCCCAGGCCATCGTCTCGGCACGCAGCGCGGCGTCCTCGTCACTGAGGTCCGCGAGCGCGGGCGCTTGCGGCTCGGGTGTTTCGCGCCCCTTGGCATAGGCGTCATAGGCGAGCTTGCCCAACAGGCCGAGGCCACCGACCACCGCCCCGGTGCGCACCACGCCTCGCCCGCGCCGCGAGCCCAGCAACAGCCCGGCAAGCCCCGCCGCGGCCCCGCTCGCCATCGCGGTCTTGCGGAACTGCGCGCGCGCCTCGGGCGTGTCGTCCACGCCCAGACGGCTGGCCGCCGCATCCTCGCCCTTCTGCGCAAGCGCGCGCCCCTGCGCCAGCAACCGGTCAAGAAACGACCGGACCGAAGTGATGTTGGTATCCATGTTCGCGAACTCCTCCCGCGCCTCTTTCGCCACAAAGATAAGATGCCCGGATCACGGATTAAAGACGCCCCGCTTGCCCTTGGGCCAGGTTTGGGGACTATGGGCGCCATGCCCGACACCCCCTCGCCCCGCCCGACCCTGCGCCAGCGCCTCGAGCAGTCCGACCTGCTCGCGGGGGGGCTCGGGCGGCTGCTGGCGGGCTGGCTGCGGTTCTGTCAGGCGACCACGCGCTGGGACCGTGACGATGCCGCCCTGCGCGCCGCGCTGGCCGGAGGGCCGGTGGTGCTGGTGCTGTGGCATGAATGCTCGCTCATGGGGCCCGTGCACTGGCCGCGCGACGCAGCCCCCCTGTCGAGCCTGCGCGACACCTCGCCGATCGGGCGCGTTTCGGGCGCGGTGCAGGCGCGGCTGGGTCTGGCCCCCATGGCGATGGCCGCGCGCGCGTCGAACCGCGCCGCCTCGCGCGAGGTGTTGCGGCGGATGCAGGCGGGCGTGAGCCTCGGCCTCACCGGAGACGGGCCGCTGGGGCCGGTGCGCCGGCTCAAGGATGCGCCGCTTGACTGGGCGCGGGCGAGCGGCGCGCCGGTCTTTGTCTATGCCTGTGCGATGACCCGCGCGCGCAGGCTGCGGACATGGGACCGGATGCTCTGGCCGATGCCCTTTGGCCGGGGCGTCTGCCTCTACCGCCGCTGGGACGCGACCGTGCCCCGCCGGGCCGATGCCGCGTCGCTCGACGCGCTGCGAGCAGACCTCGCGGCAACGCTGGACATCGCGATGCAGGAGGCCCAGACGCGCCTGGACTGACGCGCCTGGGGTGACGCGCCTCGGCTGACGCTTGACGCGCCTGGGGTGACGCTACTGCGCCTCGAACACCGCCCGCTGCGCGGCAAAGGCGCGCGCAAAGGCCGGACGCGCTTCGCCCCGCGCGACATAGCCGACCAGCCGGGGATGCGCGGCGAGCAGGTCGCTGCCGCCAAGCCGGCGCAGCACGCTCACCATCATCAGATCGCCCGCGCTGAATGGCCCGTCGAGCCAGGACGCATCGCCCAGCCGCGCGGCGAGGTCGCGCAGGCGGGCATCGACCCGCGCCGCCAGCATCGCCATCCGCGCGTCGAGCCAGGGCTTGTCGCGCTCGAACATCGGGGTCATGTCGTAGTCCCAGACCACAGGTTCCACCGTGTTCAGCGCGGCGAACATCCAGCCGATGGCCCGCGCCCGCGCGGCCGGATCAGCAGGCAGGAGGCCCGCCCGCGTCTGCGCCAGATGCAGCACGATGGCGCCGGATTCGAACAGCACCAGCCCGTCCTCCTCATAGGTCGGGATCTGGCCGAAGGGCTGCAGCGCGCGGTGTGTGGGTTCCTTGAGGGCCGCGAAACTCACCAGCCGCACGTCGTAAGCCTGCCCCACCTCCTCCAGCGCCCAGCGCACCGGCATGTCCCGGGCGAGGCCCCGGCCCCGGTCGGGCGACTGACGAAAGGCGGTGATGGTCGGGGGCATCGGCGGCTCCGTGCGGACAGAAAGATAGGGACGGGGCAGCAACGCCTTGTCAATCGGCCCGCAACGCAAAAAGACCGCCCCGAAGGACGGCCCGTTCGTCTTGAATGCGGCAAGGCGGGGTTGCCCCCACCTTGCCAGATGCTTGTCTGTCCTGCGGTTACTCGAGGATCTTCGACACGACCCCTGTAGGCGCGTCAGATAGCCTCGTAACCTGCGGTTACTCGAGGATCTTCGACACGACGCCGGCGCCGACGGTGCGGCCGCCTTCGCGGATGGCAAAGCGCAGGCCGTCTTCCATCGCGATCG
>JAACUH010000167.1 GCA_009993005.1 Rhodobacterales bacterium | reverse complement strand
TGTTATCGCTCGGCGGCGTATCAGGAGGCGCTGAGTTTCGCGCGCGGCGCCTCGGAGCGCGATCTGGTGATCGTGGAGGGGATGTGAACGCCGTGCGTCGGCGGTGATGCGCCGTTAGCAAACGGCGCCTATTCTGTGCACGGTGACGTGGATCCCCCCTTGGCGTTTCGAGAAGAAGCCATCATGCGTTCCGCAAGCGGTAAAACCCACTCCCCGCGACCAGCCCTGCGGAGGCGGTGAGCGCGATCATGTGCCGCTGGGCCGCCTACATCGGACCGTCGATCCGGATTGAGGAGATCGTGTGCGCGCCGCGCCAGTCGCTGGTGGCGCAGTCGCTGCATGCGCGCGAGGCGAAGTCGGAGACCAACGGCGACGGCTTCGGGTTGGCGTGGTATGGCGATCTGGACGAGCCGGGGCTTTATCGCGAGGTGTTGCCCGCGTGGTCGGACTGCAACCTGCGCAGCATCGCGCGACAGGTCAGCTCCCGCTTGTTCATGGCGCATGTCCGCGCCTCGACCGGCGGCGCCACCAGCCGCGACAACTGCCATCCCTTTGTCTGCGGGCGCTGGAGCTTCATGCACAACGGGCAGATCGGCGGCTATCACGGCTTTCGCAGACAGGCCGACATGATGCTGTCGGACGCGCGCTACGCCCACCGCCGTGGCGCCACCGACAGCGAGGCGATTTTCCTGCTGGCGCTGGACGAGGGCCTGGAGGATGACCCCTGCGGCGCGCTGGCGCGGGCGACGGGGCGGTTCGAGGCGCTGTCGCGCGCCCATGGCGCAGCGCCGCATGTGCGCATGACGGTCGCGCTGTCGGACGGCGCGCGGCTGTTCTGCGCGCGCTACGCCAGCGACGACCATCCGCCGACGCTTTATCACCGCCGATCGCGGCGCTTCGGAGGCCGGGCTCTGGTGTCGGAGCCGCTGGATCTGGACGAAGGCGACTGGGAGGCGGTGCCGCCGTCCACCTTCGCCGAGGTGACGCCGGAAGGGGTGACGCTGTCACCCTTCCGGCCATGCGCGTGACGGCGCGTCGTCAGCCCTTGAGCGCCTTGTTGAGGTTCTCGTCCACCTTCTCCAG
>JAACUH010000166.1 GCA_009993005.1 Rhodobacterales bacterium | reverse complement strand
CATCGGCGTGCGCGAGACGCCAAGCTCGGCGCAGAGCCTGCGCTCGACGATGCGCTGGCCGGGCGCCAGCACGCCGCGCACCACCAGGTCGCGCAGCTGATCGGCCACACGCTCGGCCAGCGCCACCGGCGCAATGAGGTCTCCGCCCGCAAGATCGTCCATCTGACCGCCCCGTCGCGCAGCGCGGCGGCGACCGCCGAACCCGCCGACGCGCCAAGCATAGGCCCGCGCCCGCAGCCCGCAAGCCGCGCCCGGCGATCTTGCGGGCGCAGGCGCGAAAGCGGGCGGGACCATCCGCGCGCGCCTGCGCAAGGCGGTATCTCTGCGCGCCGCCGGCCGCCGGGATCCGCGTGACCGCTGGCCGGTAAGTTGCCCCCATCGGGGCGGCGGGCGTCAGTCGGCCTCGCCTTCAATATCGCCGGGTCTAGTCGGCAAATCGACCACGGCGACAAAGCGCGCGGTCCATCGCGCGGCGCCGATGCCTGGCGGCGCCGCGTCTGGGGTGGTGATCCGCCGCACCCATTCGGCGCAGAACCATCTCTGACAGGCCCCAAAGTCGAAGCGGCCGCCCTGCCTCAGCGCGCAGAAGGTCGGCGCTGTGCCAGGCATCGGCGCCGCGCGACAGCGAAGCCTTCAGCGCGGCGACACGGGCGGCGGGTTCGCCGACCGGATGCTCACGGCGCACGACGTTTCCCTGCCGGTTTCGAAGGCGCATACTGAATGAATACCTATTTGGTATCTGCTTTTTAAAGAGCTGGCTTTCTTCTGGATTTGACATCGGGAATCCGGGTGTAGCGCAGAATTGGGCCAAGTTCGCACAAAAGGTATGCTAAAGGTATTATATGCGCCTCAATCAGCCCTACCAGATCTGCGCCGTCGATGGTGGCGGCACCGGGTGCCGGGCGGCCATCGCGCGCCGGGACGGAACCGTGGCCGCGCGCGCGACGGGCGGGCCCGCCAACGTCGCCACCGACCCCGAACAGGCCATGCGCAACGTGCTCGACACCGTGCGCCGCGCCGCCGGGGCGCTGGGGCTGTCGGCGCCCGCGCTGCGCGGGATGGTCGCCCATGTCGGGCTGGCGGGCGTGCTCGACGCCGCCGATGCGGCCTTTGTCGCCGCGCGCCTGCCTTTCGCGCGCTGCG
>JAACUH010000165.1 GCA_009993005.1 Rhodobacterales bacterium | reverse complement strand
TCCGGGTCAAGCTGATTTTGGCTGCCAGAGTCTGTTCTCCTTCAGAAGCGTGTTGGCGAGGATGAGCAGTTTTCGCATGAGTGCGGTGAGGGCGACCTTGTGAGGTTTCCCGGCGGCGCGGAGGGCGTGGTATTTGGCGCTCAGGTCGGGGTTTTTCTTCATCGCGACGAGGGCGGGCATGAAGAGGGCTTGGCGCAGGTGTCTGCGCCCGCCCTCGATCCTCGCCTTGCCGCACCAGGTGCCGGATTGTCGGGTCATCGGCGCGAGCCCGGCGAGGGCGGCGATCTGCTTGTGGCGCAGGGTGCCGATTTCGGGACATTCCGCGAGGATGCTGCGCGCGGTGATGCGTCCGATGCCGGGGATCGAGGTGAGAATCTGCGCGGCGCGGCGGCGCTTGGGGCAGGCCTCGAGGCGCGCCTCGATCTCGGCGTCGAGGGTGGCGATCTGGCGCTCGGCCTGGGCGAGGCGGGCCTTCACGAGCCGCCGGACGAGGGGCAGGCGCGCCGCTGAAAGGCGGTTCATCAGGGCGGTCCGGTCCCGGACAAGGCCCGAGCGGGCGACGCGCAACTCTCTGAGAACGATCTGGATTTCCTCGGCGGGCCGATCCGGGACCAGCTCCAGCGCCCGGCCCATGCGCGCAAGCATCGCGGCGTCCACGGCATCGGTCTTGGCCCGCGTGCCCTGAGACTGCGCAAAGCGGCGCGCCTGCAGCGGGTTGACCTTTACCAGCTGCAGGCGCCCAGAGAACGCCGCTTCGAAATCGCGGTGATAGGGACCGGTCGGCTCGAAAACCACCAGGTCCGGATGCTCCGCGCCGATCCAGTGCGCGAAGGCCTTGAACCCGGCGGCGGTGTTGTCGAACCGCGCGTGGCTGCCCGTCGTGCGGCGGTGCGCGTCGAAATGCAGTTTGGAGATATCGATGCCGATGGTATCATGTGTCATCTTCGTCATGTCCTATGCTTGTCGTGCAGGGCGACGTGCCGCTGCGTATCCGTTCAGGCCCCATGCGAAGACGGCGGTCGATCTCACTTGATTACGGTCCTCCAAGACCGGGCGCGAAACGATCCAACCGCCGCCACCGCACGCCATGATTGGCGTGGCGTGCGGTGGCTCCATCCTCGCATGGAACCGGGA
>JAACUH010000063.1 GCA_009993005.1 Rhodobacterales bacterium | reverse complement strand
TGCCGAGGGGCGCGCGCGGCGCGAAATGCATGACCTGCTGTCGCGCGTCCCCCGCACAGCCACCCGACACCGCAACGGCGCCCTTGAAGATGTGCCGCTGGACGACATCGCGCCGGGCGACCTGCTGTTGATCCGGCAGGGGGATATGGTGCCGGCAGACGGCACGGTGACGTCCGATACAGCCTTTGTCGACACCTCGGCGCTGACCGGAGAATCGCTGCCACGGCGGCTGTTTTGCGGGGCCGAGGCGATGAGCGGCGCAACCAACGCAGGCGAGGCGTTCGACATCACTGCGACACACCGCGCGGCTCAAAGCACCTATGCCGGCATTGTCCGGCTGGTTGAAGAGGCACAGCGGTCAAAGGCACCGATGTCGCGGCTGGCCGACCGCTGGTCGTTGGGGTTTCTGGGCGTCACCCTTGCCATCGCCCTCGCCGCCTGGTGGTTCACAGGCGATCCGATCCGGGCCGTTGCCGTTCTGGTCGTGGCCACGCCTTGTCCGCTGATCCTGGCCGTGCCTGTCGCGCTTGTCGCGGGGTTGTCGCGTGCTGCGCATTTCGGTGTTCTGATCAAGGGCGCGGGGCCACTTGAAACAATGGCGCGCATTCGCACGCTGATCCTGGACAAGACCGGCACGCTGACCGACGGGCGGCCGCAGATCGTGTCGATCGACAGTCACGATGGCATGGGCGAGGATGACATCCTGCGATTCGCCGCATCGCTGGATCAGGCGTCGAAACACCCGGTGGCGCAGTCCATCGTTGCGGCGGCCAAGGCGCGCGGCCTTGCCTTGGTCGTGCCCTCGGATGTGGCCGAGATCCCCGGCGAGGGGGTTGTCGGCACCGTTGAGGGCCGCCGGGTGCTGGTCGGCGGCGATGGGTTTGTCGCCAGGCGCGTCGGTCGGCCGTCGGGCGATCATCCGGCGCTGAAGGCGGGGTCGGTCCTTGTGGCTGTGGCTGTAGATGGCCACATGTCTGGCCATCTGGTAATGGCCGACCCGCTGCGCGAGGGTATCTCCGACATGCTGGCCGGGCTGCGGCAGCAGGGGATCGGGCGCATCCTGTTGGCCACCGGCGATCGGTCCGAGGTGGCCGAGCGCGTGACCGAGGGGCTGGGCCTTGACGGGCTGCGCGCCGGGCTGACCCCCGATCAAAAGGTTCTGCTGGTCCTGACCGAGCGCAAGAATGGCCCGGTGATGATGGTGGGCGACGGGGTGAACGACGCCCCTGCCCTTGCAGCGGCCGATGTTGGCGTTGCGATGGGGGCACGGGGCGCCGCCGCCTCGGCCGAAGCGGCCGATGTCGTGCTTCTGGTCGATCGGATCGACCGGCTGGGTCCAGGGATCGAGATTGCAAGGGCCTCGCGACGGATCGCGGTTGAAAGCGTTGCCGCCGGGATCGGTCTTTCGGTCCTCGGTATGGTCGCCGCAGCCTTCGGTCATCTTACCCCGGTGCAGGGTGCGCTGCTTCAGGAAGTGATCGACGTGGCTGTGATCCTGAACGCCCTGCGCGCTCTGCGGATACAGCCAGACGACCCCACCGCAGCAATGCCGCAGGTCGGCACCAAGGTTCACGAAGGCGTTGCTGTGGGCGGCTTCGCGCCCTAGGCGCGACATGGTTGTTGCCGGCGACCCGCGCCGCGCACTGTCGCGCATCGCGCGCCTTGGTCAACGTCGTGGCCACGGCACAAGATGCGTCAGGATCAGCGATAGATCAGGTTGGGCAGCCACATCGTCAGCCCTGGTACAAAAGTGACCAGAAGCAGCACGATAACCAGCGGAATCAGGAATGGCGCCGTGCCGACGACGCATTCTTCGAACGGAATCTTGGCGACCCGTGCCAGCACATACAGCACCATCCCGACCGGCGGCGTCAGCAGGCCCAGCATCAGGTTCAGCACCATGATGACACCAAAGTGCACCGGATCGACCCCCATTGCCACTGCAATGGGCAGCAGCACGGGAACCATGATGGTGATCGCCGCCACGGTTTCCATGAAACAGCCGACTGCCAAGAGGATCAGGTTGATCAACAACAGGATCACCCATGGCCGGTCCGACACCGCCAACAACCCGGCGGCAAATGTTTCGGGCACGCGGTTGGACGTGAGCAGCCAGGCAAAGATCGCCGCCGCCCCAACGACAAACAACACCACGGCAGTGGTTTCGATTGTGTCGAAGCTGACCCGCAGGAACCGCGGCAAGGTCAGCGTGCGATAGACGATCAACCCGAGGAACAGCGCCCAGGCACAGGCCGCCACCGCCGCCTCGGTCGGGGTGAAGGCACCGGTCAGAATGCCACCAACGATGATCACCGGCGTCATCAGCGACAGAAACGCGCGGCGGAAGCTGGAAAACAGCACCGACCAATAGAATTCCTGATCGCGGCCAAAACCTTTGCGCCGTGCCATGATCGCGATCATGATCATCAGCGACGCGGCCATCAAAAGCCCGGGGATGAACCCGGCGACGAACAACTGTCCGATGCTGGCGCCTGCCACGACGCCATAAATCACCATGGGCAGAGACGGCGGGATGATCGGCCCGATGGTGGACGAGGCGGCGGTGATGCCGACGGCGAATTTGGCGTCATATTTGGCGTCGCGCATCGCCTTGATCTCGATCGCGCCAAGGCCCCCCGCATCGGCCACGGCCGCACCCGACATGCCCGCGAATATCACCGATGCACCGACGTTCACATGGCCCAGCCCGCCGCGCATCCATCCCACAAGGGCCAGCGCAAAGTTGAAGATCCGCTCGGTGATGCCGGCGGTGTTCATCAGGTTGCCCGCCAGGATGAAGAACGGCACCGCCAGCAAGGGAAAGCTGTCAACGCCATTGATCATGCGGTGTGCCACAACCATCGGCGGCGTCGCGCCGCTGAAATAGATGAACACAGCCGATGATCCGGCCAGCGCCACCGCCACCGGCACCCCGACCAGCAACATGCCAAACAGCATCACGAAAAGCCAAAGGATGTCCAAGAGTGCGCTCCTTGAGCGTGAGAGGAGGAATGGTAAGGGGGATTCACCCGGCCCTCACATGTTGAATGAGATCAGTCGATGGCGCGGATCTGGTCCGCGAAGCGTTCCGGGTCGATCAGTTTGCTGGTGCCGTCACGCAGGTGTTTCCAGGTGTTCCACGCGGAATACAGCGTCATGCAGACAAAGGCGGCAACGACGATCCAGTAGATCGTCGATTTCGGAATCTCCAGCGACACCATCATTTGCCGGGTCCGCCCGGCGATCTGGGCACACAACACCGTCAGCAGGGCGAAGAATGCCGTTGTTGTCACATCAATGGCAAATTGTGCGATCCGCCGCCCGGTGCGCGGCACCCAGCGGTACAAGAATTCAACCGCGATGTGGCTTTGTTTCCGTGTTGCCATGACAGAGCCGATGAAAGTAACCCCGATCAGCAGGAACCTAGCGATTTCCTCGGTCCAGGCGATGGAATCGTTCAACACATAGCGGGTAAAGAATTGCAAGAACACGACACCCGCCAGCACCCAGAACAGCACCAGCACCAGCACATCGTCCCATTGCTGATCGGACAGGTCGATCTTTTCTTCTTCCAGCTGGATGGGCGCGACAAGCGGCGGCTCGTTCCGGGAATCGGGCATGGACAGTCCTTGGAGTTCAGGCCTTAATTCGGGCCTGCGGCAAAGGGCGGGCCGCCATGGCCCGCCCGGTGGTGTCAGAGGTTACTGGATGGCCTGCAACCGGTCATAGGTTTCCTGATCCCAGGTTGCCATTTCGCCGTTGTGCATGACCTTGACCGCCTCGATGAACGGACCACGGTCAACCTCGTGCACCTGCACGCCTTCGCCACGGAACCAATCGGCCAGCTCGGCCTCGGCCTTGATGATGGCATCAGTGGCGCAAACGGCGGTGTCCTGGGTGACCTGGGTCAGCGCGGCACGGTCAGCCTCGTCCATCGCATCCCACGCCGGGCCGCCAACGATTGTCAGCAGCGCGTCGGTAATGTGGCCGGTCAGGCTGATGTCGCTCTGCACCTCATAGAACTTCTTGGCCTGGATCGTGGGCAGGGGGTTTTCCTGCGCGTCAACCGTGCCCTGTTGCAGCGCCAGATAGACCTCGGCAAAGGCGATGGGCGCAGGGTTTGCGCCGGTCGCCTCGGGGAACATCATGTACAACGGCGCGTTCGGCACACGAATCTTCACGCCTTTCATGTCAGCGGGGGTAAGGATCGGCTTGTTCGCGGTGACATGCCGCGCGCCATAGTAAGTCATCGCGGTGATGTGGTTGCCCGATGCGTCGGAGTAACCTTGCGCCAGTTCCTGAAACAGGTCGGAATTGCGGAACTTGTCCCAGTGATCGAAGTCACGGAACATGAACGGCGCGCCGCCGATGGCGATCGGGCCATAGGACCGACCGGCAAAAAGCTGGCCGGTATAAATGATGTCAACGGTGCCGAACCCGAGCCCTTCGTTGATGTCAACCTCTTTGCCCAGGGAAGAGGCGGGAAACACCTCAACGCCATAGCGCCCGTCGGTCGCCGTCATCAGCAGGTCGTTCGCGGCAACAGCGCAGGTGTGATACGGTTCGCTCGACTCGTACACATGGGCCCATTTCAGCTTGGTCTCGGCTGCGGCCATGGCCGGAACAAGGGTTATGGCGGCACTGGCAAGCGCAGTGGTGGCGCAAAGACGGGTGATCGTGTTCATGGTGTCCTCCCTGTGGGTTTCGTCTGCTCGGCACGGTCGTGCCGCAGTCTGCGGGCCTACACTAGGGGCACGGGGCGCCCCAATGTAACGGATCGTCTGATTTTTCTACTTGGAGGGAAGGTCACACAGGCTGCCACCGACTGCAAGGGGTGCGCCGAAAAAACCGCAGTGATCATTTGGCGTATTGCTTTTGGTTGAATTCACTCAGCTTGGTAAATGTGTCGTGCGGTAAAAAGCGGAGATGTCCGGCACGCCTTGCCATTCTGGTCGGGCCGTGGGCGCGGTCGACCTGTTGCCGGCAGACAGGCCAACCGCAGATTGAGCGGGTCAAGCCGAGATGGAACGCCGCGGCGTGCATTTTTCGCTTGCAGCAGGTCTGGAGACTGAGTATTCCGCCAACACCAACGGATGCGGGCGTAGCTCAGGGGTAGAGCATAACCTTGCCAAGGTTAGGGTCGAGAGTTCGAATCTCTTCGCCCGCTCCAAAAAACCGGTTACCCACGGTTTATGAGACAAGGCCGCCCAAGGGCGGCCTTTCTGTTTTTGGGGTTTGGGCAAGGCTTGGTTGTCGGGCTGGCGTTTCCTGCACCTGACAGATCAATCGCGCCGCCGCATCTGATATGCAACCTGTTGCTACAGACCAGGGTTGCGCGGCACGGATGGCCGCCCGCCGAAACCGCCCTGTCACAATACAGAAGGAAAAGCGGGGCCGCGACAACCGCAGACCCGCACCACCGGGCGGACAGCACCGTTCACCTGCACCATGTGTCAAGCGCGCGGCACTCAACGCGCGTCAGACGGCCGCTTCGGCCTCAAGCGCCAGGGCGTCAGCGACCGTGGTTGTATATTGGGTTTCGGGCGGGCGAACGCCATGGGTCAGCAAGGCGCGGCGGATGTCCGGATTGGCCGCCGCAATATACAGCCGAACGTCTTGCCCATGCGCCTTGTGGGCCAGACCCTCGATCACATTCGCACCGGTCGAATCAAGGAACGGCACAGCGGCGAAATCGATGATCAGCGCCTTGTGTGTTGCCTGAATGCGATCAAGGACCGATCCGATCGAGGCCGCGGCCCCAAAGAAAAAGGCGCCGGTGATGTGGTAAACGACCACCTCGGGATTGGCGGCGATCGCCTCGTCATATTCGGTTCCGCGGTCTGGCGCATCCTGCCCGACAAAAGGGGTTTCCGTCTCGACTGCCGCATTTTGGCTCATCCGGTTGATGAACAGAACCGACCCGAGGGCAAAGCCGACGATGATCGCCTCGGTCAGGTCGCGGAAGATGGTCAGGAAGAAGGTCGCGCCCAACACAGCGGCGTCGCCCCAGCCCGATCGCACGAGAACCACAATGGCGGGGCGTTCGATCATGTTCCAGGCGACAACGGCCAGCACCCCGGCCAAAGCCGCCAGCGGAATAAAGGCGGCGAGGGGCGCCGCGACCAGCATGAACAACAGGATGAATACCGCGTGCAGCATCCCTGCAACCGGGCCATGCGCCCCGGCCCGCACGTTGGTTGCCGTCCGGGCGATGGTGCCGGTCACACAGAACCCGCCAAACAATGCCGCGCCGATGTTGGCCGCGCCCTGCGCCACCAGTTCGCAATTCGAGCGGTGCCGCCGCCCGGTCATGCCATCGGCCACCACGGCGGACAGCAAGGATTCAATGGCGCCCAGAAGGGTAAAGGAAATGGCCGCCGGCAAAACCTGCAAAGCCAGATCAACCGAGAAATTCGGCAGGCTGGGGGCCGGCAGACCCGAAGGGATGCCGCCGAACTTTGTGCCGATCGTCTGCACCGGAAGCGACAGCAGCGCCGATGCCAGCGCGGCCAGTGCCACCGCAATCAACATGCCCGGCCAATGCGGGCGCCAGCGTTTCAGCCCAAGAATAACGGCCACGGTTCCCGCCGAAAGGATCAGCGCCGCCGGGGTCAGCGTGGTGCGCGCCTGCCACAGGGCGGGCAGCTTTTCCAACAGCTCGCCCGGCTCATCGGTTAGGGAAAGCCCCAACAACTCTTTGATCTGACTTGCAAAAATGATAATAGCGATCCCCGCCGTGAACCCGACTGTCACCGGGAAAGGGATGAATTTGATATAGGTGCCAAGACGCAGAAACCCGGCCACCATCATGATCACACCCGACATCATCGTCGCCAGGATCAACCCGTCCATCCCATGCAGCGCCGCGGTGCTGGCCACCAGTACGATGAAGGCACCCGCAGGCCCACCGATCTGAAACCGCGACCCGCCCAGCAGCGACACAAGAAACCCGCCCACAATCGCGGTATACAGCCCCTGCGCCGGTGTTGCGCCCGATGCGATGGCGATGGCCATGCTGAGGGGCAGCGCCACAATGGCCACGGTCAGCCCGGCAATGGCATCGCGGCGCAGCTGCGCCACACCATACCCTTCGCGCAGAACGGTCAGCAGTTTTGGGGTGAACAGATCGGCAAAACTTGGCGCGTTGCCGGGTCGGGTGGTCTGGTCTGTCATGGTAAGCCGCACCTTTGGTCGGTGTGCGGCGGGATCGCGGGCTTTCGTCGGCGGTCACCGTCGCGGATTGAAACTTCAGTGTTTTTTGGGGGGTGCCTTGAGGCGCACGCCGCGCCCCCCGGCCGTGCTCAGCGCGCCCTCGGCGACAAGTTCAATACCCGCAAGCTCAAGCGCCGCAATCACCTTGGTCAGGCTGTCGACAACTCCGCGCACATTGCCGGGGCTTGCCTCCATCCGCTGGATCGTCGGAACGGACAGACCGGCAAGCCGTGCCAGGGTTTTCTGGTCGATCCCCAGCAGGGCACGGGCGGCGCGCAATTGAGTGGCAGTGATCATGAGGTATATCCTGTCGTGGACAAGTGGTATCTAGAACAACGATACTGATACTTCAAGCATCAAAATTGCGGGTCTGTGGGATTTATAAACACGCTGCCGTGACCGCACCCGGACGATGACTTTGTGTGAAAGTTTCGTGACGCGGGAATAGAGCCGGTCCTGTGCCGTTTCCCTGGCAGACAAGTCAGCAGGAGACACAGACATGCACCGCCCCATATCGCAGACATCCATCGCCAGACTTCGGGTTGCATCGCCCTCGGGCACCTTGCCTGCACGGATCATTCGACCGACCATTCTTTCAGACCTTCGGCCGTTGATCGTTCTGCACGGAATTTCGCGTAATGCCGATGAGCTGGTCGCGCTGTTCACACCAGAGGCCGAGCGCAGCGGCCGCATCGTGGTGGTTCCGCATTTTGCCCAAAGACGCTGGCCGCATTTTCAGCGGCCCTGCCGCGCGGCGCGGCCGGATCAGGCGCTGTTGGCGCTGTTGGGGCATCTGGCGGTGATGAACCCCGCCTTTGCCGGGCCGGTCGATCTGTTCGGGCATTCCGGCGGGGCGCAGTTGGCGCATCGCTTTGCCATGCTCTACCCGCACAAGGTGGGCCGGCTGAACCTGGCGGCGGCGGGGTGGTATTGCCTGCCCGACGCCAGCATGACCTATCCCTATGGGCTGGGCGGCGATGCGACGCCGGGCGCATTGTGCTGGGCGCGGCGGCACGAACAGGCGTTGCCGGCCTATCTGCGGCTCGGGGTGCAGGTGTTCGTCGGCACGCATGACACCGATCGCGACGACAGCCTGCGCCAATGCCCCGATCTTGACCGTATTCAGGGACACACCCGCATTGCCCGTGCGGGAACCTATGTCGAACGGTTCCGCGCCGCCGCCCGTGCCCGTGGCATCCTGCCCGAGATCACCCTCATCCGTCTGCCCGGTGTGACCCACAACGTGGCACAGGCGATCAGACAGGCCCACCTCGGCCGCCTTGTCACGGCAGGCGAACCGCCCCGCCTTGCCGCAGCAAGCTGAATCTTTAACCCCATCAAACTGGATAATTCCGATGACCCAAGATGTTCTCGCCCCGCTGACCACCGCCAAATGGACATTCGCCACCCGCCGCGTCGATCACGGCCTGATCGGCGGAATGGACACCGCCTTTGCCGCCGCACGCCCCGGCGATCTGATCCTGGCGCAGGTCGAAAGCCTGGGCCAGCACCAGCGCGTGCAGCTCAGTTCAGGGCGGCCCTCGTATATCTATCCCGGCGACATGATCGTGCTGGCCTGTGGCGCGCGCTATGCCCCTGACCAGTTCGAAGGGCTGGCCGAAATCGACCCGGACGGCGCCGACCTGTTGGCCGGTGGTGGCTGTATCGGCCGGATGGTTGCCCGCAACGAGAGGATCAAAAACGCCACGCGGCTGCTGCCTGTCGGGCGGTTGCTGGACGATGCCGGTGAGCCGGTGAACCTTGACCGTTTCGCGCTGCCCCCCACCGACCGGACAAATGACATTCCGGTGGTCTTCGTGCTGGGCACGGCAATGAATTCGGGCAAAACGCTGGCCACGGCGCAACTGGCCCTTGGTCTGCGGCGGGCCGGGTACAAGGTGGCGGCGCTGAAGGGCACAGGCACCGGGGCCTTTGGCGATTTCAACGAATATTCCGACACCGGCGCGCATTGGGTGGCGGATTTCACCGATGCAGGCATGGTCACCACCTATCGTGAACCGCTGGCGCGGGTGAAGGACGGGCTGAACCTGCTTCTGGGCCATGCGGCGGAACGCGGCTGTGATATTGCGGTGATGGAAATCGCCGATGGGCTGTTCCAGCGTGAAACCGGCGCCCTGGTGGCAGATCCCTGGCTGCGCGACCGCCTGTCGGGCCTGGTGTTTGCCTGCGGCGATGCCGTGGCGGCGGCGGGCGGGGTGGCCGAACTGGCCCGCCACGGGCTGCGCCCCGATGCGCTGACCGGCATTCTCAGCTGTTCGCCGATGGCAGCGGCCGAGGCGATGAGCGCAACCGGCGTGCCTGTCCTGCGCAAAGGCGATCTGGCCGACCCGGCCGAGGCCAATGTGTTTGCCTTGCGCGCATTTGCCGGAACCCGGCGGGCGGCGTGATGACGCTTCCACCGCTTCTCGACCGCGGGCGCGGGCGCGGACTGGCGCTGGTGGCCGCGCTGACCCTTGTGCAGGGCGGCGCGGCGGGGGCGGCGGCCTTTGCCACCCGGGGTCTGTTCGAGGCGATGCACGGCCGCGTGGCCTTGCCCGTCGGCGCTTTGGCCATTCTGGCGGGCGCCGGGGCGCTGATCGCAGTCACCCGCGTGGCCGCCCGGTATCTGGGCGAACGGATCGGGCAGGACTACGCCCGACAGATCCGCGCCGCTTTGTTCGATCACGCCGCCCGGATGCCCGCCCGCGCCGTGGCAGAACGGCGGGCCGGTTATATGTCGCTGCGCTTTGTCGGCGACATGACCGCGTTTCGCAACTGGCTGGGGCTGGGCCTGCCGCGCCTTGTTGCCGGGGCGCTGCTGATTCCGGCGACGCTTGCGGTGCTGTGGCTGCTTGATCCGGTGTTTGCCTGGGCGGTGCTGCCGGTTTTCGCGCTGACACTGCTGGGGATCAGCCTCGGGGGGCTTCGGCTTGTGCCACTGCAAAGGCAGCTGCGGATGCGGCGGGCGCGGATCGCCGCCGAGATGGCCGAGCGGATGCCGATGGCCCCGCATCTTGACAGGCTGGGGCGGCGCGGCACCGAACTGGCGCAGCTGGACAAGCGCACCGATGCCATGGTCAAGGCCGCACTGCGCCATCGTCTGGCCGCCGAAACCCTGAAGGCGCTGCCTGATCTTGCGGCGGGGGTGGCGGCGGCGCTGGTCATTCTGGCCGGGCATCGGGCCGGGCTGAGCGCCGGAAGCATCGCGGCGGCGCTGGCCGCGCTGGGGCTGTTGCTGTCGCCGCTGCGCGATCTGGGCGGCGTCTGGAACCATCGTGCGGCATTCCGCGCAGCATCGGCAAAGGCCGAGGCGGCCTTGTCACGGGCGCAGCGCAACCTGTACCGGGCCGGAAAATCCTTGCCGAAAGGTGCGGTTGATGTCGTGTTTGAAAACGTTGCATTGCCGTCTGGCGCAACGCTGAGCTGTCATGCCGCGCGGGGTGCGACCACCGATCTTGTGGTCGGCGAGCGCGACAGCGAGGCAGTTATCGACATGCTGTTGGGCCTCGACACGCCGACCGCTGGCAGGATCCTGCTGTCGGGCGTTGATTTGCACGACCTGAGCCGGGGCAGTCTGCGGCGGGGCGTTCTGCGCATAGGGGCATCGCCCGAGATTTTGCAAGGATCGCTGCGCCGGGTGCTGCTGATGGGCTGCACCGAACGCCCCGAGGATGCCGTCCTTGAAAAGATGGCGCGTGACCATGGGCTTGGCCCGGTTCTGGGTCGGTTGGGCGGTTTGGGCGGCACCGTGCGGGAAGGCGGGCGCAACCTGAGCCGCAGCGAACGCATTGCGATCAGCCTTGTGCGTTTGCACCTGTTGCGTCCACGCCTGATCTTGCTGGACCCCGACTGTGATGCGGGCGTGCGAAGCAGCGTCGCAAATCAGCTGAAACACCGCGCGGCGACTGTCATCACGCCCGAAATCCTGCCCCCCGGGGTTTCTTCTTCGGGCTGAAACGGAACCGTCAGCCCCCGGCATGTCTTGGCGTGTCCAAAGGACGCAACGCCCGATTTCGCTTGCCTTGGGCCGCCCAACCCTATATCGGCATCCGACGATATAGGGCGGGGCTGGAGGGACTCAAATGGCTGCAACCGATCACGACGCGGCGGATATGGCGGCGGCGGCCCTGGCCAAGGCGCTGGGGCATCCGGCGCGACTGCGAATACTGCGTCTGCTGGCGCGCACGCCGGGGTGTATTGCGGGCGACATCGTGGATGCGGTGGGTCTGGCACAGTCAACGGTTTCGGAACATTTGCGCATTCTGAAATCCGTCGGCGTGATCGACGGGCAGATCGACCCGCCGCGGGTCTGTTATTCGTTGGCGCCGGGGGCGTTGGCGCCTTTGGCCGCCCTGATTGCGGACATCGGGGTTGCGCGCGACACGTCAACCGACTGTGTGACGGCGGTGCTGCCTGCTGATGACTGATCCATGCCCCGGTTGAACGCCATCCTTTCCGGCCTGCTGATCCCGTCGCGCCCCCGGTCCGCTGGCCGGGGCGGATGCTTTGTTGACCATCTCCATGAAAGGAAACCGGAATGCCCGACCCGATTGTCGATCTGACCACCCCACAAATGGATGAGACGAGCTTTGCCGCGATCGACCATGACCGGCTGTTTTTGCCGCCTCTCAGCCGCCATCCGCCGCGCATTCTCATCCTGTATGGGTCGCTGCGGGCGCGGTCGTTCAGCCGGCTGAGTGCCGAAGAGGCCGGGCGCATCCTGACGCGCCTCGGGGCCGAGGTGCGGTTTTTCAACCCTGCGGGCCTGCCCCTGGTCGATGACGGGGTGGATGAAACCCACCCCAAGGTGCAGGAATTGCGCGATCTTGCAACATGGAGCGAAGGCATGGTGTGGTCATCGCCCGAACGCCATGGCGCGATGACCGGGGTGATGAAAACCCAGATCGACTGGATTCCGCTGTCGATCGGGGCCGTGCGCCCAAGCCAAGGCAAAACCCTTGCCCTGATGCAGGTGTGCGGCGGCTCGCAAAGCTTCAACGCGCTGAACCAGATGCGTATTCTGGGGCGCTGGATGCGGATGATCACGATTCCCAACCAATCTTCGGTCGCCAAGGCCTTTCTGGAGTTTGACGAGGCGGGGCGGATGAAGCCATCGGCCTATTACAACCGGATCGTGGATGTGATGGAGGAGTTGATGAAATTCACCCTTCTGACGCGCGACCGCGCCGGTTATCTGGTAGAGCGGTATTCCGAGCGCACGGAAAACGCCGGGCAACTTTCGGCGCGGGTCAACCAGCGATCCCTATGATCGGGGTCTGACCCCGGATCAGAGGCAGGGGATGGTGGCAAAGACCATGACGCGATATGTAAACCGTCGGGTTCTTCTGGGCGGGATATGCGCCGCCGGGATCGTTGGGCGCGCCTCGGCGCAGACCGTGTTCCGGCTGGGGCTGACGCCGGTTTTCCTGGACAATGACGCGGCCGTGGTCGACGGGCTGCGCCGGGCGCTGTCCCGCAGCATGGGACGCGAAATCGAGCTGGTGCAGCGGCGCACCTATCAGGAAATCACCGGCCTTCTGCTGGAGCGGGCGGTCGATGCGGCTTGGCTGTGTGGCTATCCCTATCTGCAACATGCCGACGCGCTTGGGCTTGTTGCCGTGCCGGTCTGGCGCGGTGGCCCCCGCTATCAATCCTATCTGATCGCGGCGGCCGACGACGCGGCGACAGGTCTGGCCGATTTGCGCGGCGCAACCCATGCCTTTTCCGATCCGGATTCCAATTCGGGGTATCTTGTTACCACCACAGATCTGCACCGTATCGGCGCGCGGGCAGAGTCGTTTTTCAGCCGGTCGATTTTCACCTATGGGCACCGCAACGTCGTGCGCGCCGTGGCGGATGGGCTGGTGCGGTCGGGCAGTGTGGATGGCTATGTGTGGGAGGCGCTGGCCCTGATCGAACCTGACCTGACCGGGCGCACGCGCGTCGTGGCGCGCTCGGAATGGCTGGGCTTTCCTCCGGTCTGTGCGCGGCGCGACAGGATCGGGTCACAGCCTGTGCAGGCGCTGCGCGCGGCGCTGATCGGTATGGGCGAGACATCCGAGGGACGACAGGCGCTGACGGTTCTGCAACTTGACGGGTTCCAGCCGGCAACGGATGCCCTGTTCGACGGGATCGCGGCGCGCATGGCCGATCTGGAGCCGTAGCGGATGCAGACACTTGGCCGGCTTCCCCTGTCGCTGAAGCTGCCGCTTCTTGCGGCGGCAATGATGGTTCTGGTGGGGGCCGTCGCATCACAGCAAGTGCTGCGCGCGCTGGCGCGGGTGCAGGATGCGCGAGTGCAGGAACTGGCACAGATGCATGTCGAAGGATTGTCGGTGGCATTGGGGCCGCTGGTGCTGCGCCGCGACATCTGGGAAATTTACGACACGCTGGACCGGGCCTCGCAGGGCGGCGAAGGGCGGCGGATGGTTCTGACCGCCGTCGCGGATGATACGGGCCGCGTTCTGGCCGCGACCGATCCGCGCCGGGTGCCGATGGACAGCGCGATTGCCGATCTTGGTCCACGCGCCACTGCCCTGGAAAACCTGTCGGTCAGCGGGGCGCGACCGGTTCTGCGGTTGCTTGCGCCGCTGGTCTATCAAGGCCGGACCGTGGGCCAGATCGTGACCGAACTGGACGTGTCCGACCTGCTGACGGAACGGCGACAGGCGCTGTTGTTGCTGATCCTCGGCAATGCCGTGGCGATTGGCGTGCTGGCGTTGGCCGGGTATTTCGCCATGCGGAAAATGCTTTACCCTGTCACCATGCTGGCCCGACATATGACCGAGACGAAAGGCGAACCCCATCCGATTCCCAATACTGAAATCCCGCAAGGCGATGGTGAACTGGCCCAGCTTGCGCGGACCTACAACCTGATGGTCGGCGCCGTGGCGGCAAAGGCCGAGGCCGAGCGGCGGTTGGCCGAACGCGAACGTTTCGTCGCGCTCGGGCGGCTGTCGTCATCCTTGGCGCACGAAATCAACAACCCTCTGGGCGGGCTTCTGAATGCCACGGATACGATCCGCAACTTTTCCGACCGCCCTGATGTTGTGCGCCAGTCCGCCGCCCTGCTGGACCGCGGCCTGCGCCATCTGCGGGACGTGACCCGCGTCACGCTGGACCAGAACCGAATGGACCGGCAGCATCAAAGCCTGTGCCTTGAGGATTTCGAGGATCTGAAGCTTTTGATCCAACCCGAGGTGTCGCGCCTTGCGCAAGACATGTCGTGGTCGGTTCACCTGCCGCCGGAAAATCCGGTCGGGTTTGCAGCCGGCCCGATCCGCCAGATTGTGCTGAACCTGTTGTTGAATGCCTGTGCGGCAGCGGGGCCGGGGGGCAAAATCGCGCTGCACGCGGGCGCGGAAGGGCGCCGTCTTGTCATCGCCATCACCGATACCGGGGCCGGAATGCCATTGGCCGCACTCGGCCGCCTTTTGACGGATGCACCGCAAACGCCCGGCGGCGGTGTCGGGCTGCGCCTCGTCCGCGATCTGACCCTCGGTCTTGCAGGCACGATAACCCATGACCGGGCGGATGGGGTGACACATATCACCGTGACCTTCGGACCGGAACAAGGGGCGTCGGATGCTGACGGGTAGGCGCATCGTTCTGGTCGAGGACGACGAGATCATGGGCGCATCGCTTCTTCAGCGGCTGGAGCTGGAGGGCGCGCATGTTCTGTGGTTGAAACAGATGGTCCGGGCCCTCGGGGCGATCCGCACGCCCGGCCAGCCGATTGATGTGGTGATCTGTGACATCGGCCTGCCCGATGGATCGGGCGAAGATTTGTTTGCAACACTCAACCGCACAGGCACCCCGCCACCCTTCCTGTTCATCACCGGACAGGGCGGCATCGGTCAGGCCGTCCGGCTGATAAAATCCGGCGCGGCAGATTATGTGACCAAGCCTTTCGACATGTCGGTTTTTCTGGAGCGGCTGAGCCTGATTGTCGCGCCGCGCCCCGATCTGGACCCCGATGTTGACTTTCCACCTTTGCTCGGCGTCTCTGCGGCGGCGCAACGGATCGAAACCCTGATCCTGCGTACCGCAGCCGATCCGCAGCCGGCGTTGATCCGGGGGGGGCCCGGAAGCGGCAAGGATCTGATCGCGCGGCGCATCCATGACATGTCGGATCGGCGCGCCGCGCCGTTCATCGCCGTCAATATGGCGCGGGAAGACAACGCCGAACAGGCGCTGTTTGGCCCGGGTGGCGGCTTTGAAACGGTTGGGGACGGCACGCTTTTCATCAATGCGATCAGCAGGATGGCCCCAGATGTGCAAACAGGCCTGTTGCAAAGGCTGGACCGGGGATTCGACGCGCGGCTGATCACCGCATGTGGAACCGATCTGGAAGGGCGGATCGCCGACCAGCGGTTCAGCTCGGAGCTGTTTTATCGTCTGGCCCAGATCGAAATCCCGGTGCCGCCTCTGGCCAAGCGACCTGATGATGCCGTCTGGTTGCTTCAGCAGTTGTTTCACAAACTTGCGCCGCACCATGCGCCCGCACTCGAGGGGCTGAGCACGCTGTGCGAAGAGGCCGCCCGCGGTTTTGATTGGCCGGGCGGGGGGCGTGAAGTGCGGGCCAGGCTGTTGCGCGGACTTGCCGTGGCAGCCGGCCCGCTGTTGCAGCCTTCAGACCTGTTCCCGGAACGCCTTGCGCGGCCCGACGACATGATGTCACTGGCCGAGGCACGCGAATCCGCCGAACGGGCGCAGATCATCGCGGCGCTTGATCGCACCGGTGGCCAGATCGGCGAAGCGGCCCGGCTTTTGCGGATTGCCCGTACGACGCTGTGGGAAAAGATGCAGAAATTCGGCCTGTCCTGAGCCGGATCGGACCCTGGCCGGACCCCATCCTATAGCCGGTGCGTGTTCGGATTTCCGAACATCTGAATTTCATCATTGAAATCATGCCGTAGCCGCACTGCGGCATCTCATGGCACCCCGTCGATCGCGGTCACGCCATGGCATAGCATACGGCAGGATACTGCTATTTATCCACCAGGGAGGATTCCAGACAATGAAGTGTAACCGATTGGTCGACGCCGGACGTCGACAATTTCTGAGAGGCAGTCTGATGGCCACGGCCGGTGCGGCCGCCGCAACCGTCCTGACACCGGAACAGGCCAAGGCGCGGGCCCTCGCGCGTGTCGACTATCCGGCCAACCGCCTTGCAAATATCGCCGATCTGATGGTGAACGAACCAATGGATATTTCCTATCCCGATGCGGACAGCCCCGGTGTGCTGCTCAAACTGGGTCAGGCCGTCGAGGGGGGTGTCGGGCCGGAAGGCGATGTCGTGGCGTTCTCGGTGCTGTGCCCGCACAAAGGCTGGATGATGAGCTATTCAGCCGCAGACAAGACGCTGAACTGCCCCGGTCACCATTCGCGTTTTGACTGTGAAACCGGGGGGCAACAGGTCTGGGGCCATGCGACCAGCAACCTGGCCCAGTTCACGCTGCGGCTGGACGACAGCGGTGACATCTATGCCGATGGCGTGGACGAGCTGATCTACGGCCGCCTGTCGAACGTGTTGTAAGGGAGAGAGATCAATGGCTTATAAAAGACAAATCGACCGCCTGCCGATCATCCCCGCGGATGCGCAGGAATTCAACGTGACCTGCCACTATTGCATCGTCGGTTGCGGCTACAAGGCCTATACATGGCCGATGAACCGTCAGGGTGGCACGGAACCGAACCAGAACAAATTCGGCGTTGACCTGAGCGAACAGCAGTTCACGGAAACCGAGGCGTGGTATGCCCCGTCGATGTACAATGTGGTGCGCCAGAACGGCAAGGACGTGCAACTGGTGGTCAAGCCAGACGTGAACTGCGTGGTCAACTCGGGCCTCGGCTCGATCCGCGGGGCGCGTATGGCGGAAAACCGGCCGTCAAAAGTGACCGGCACGCAGGCCCAGCGCCTGTCCGACCCGATGGTCTGGCGCAATGGCGTCTGGCAACCAACATCGTGGGACGATGCGCTGGATCTCGTCGCCCGGGTCACCGCAGCGGTCATCACGCAGGGGTCCGAGGATGATCTTGTGGTGTCGATGTTCGACCACGGCGGCAGCGCCGGCGGATACGAAAACACCTGGGCGACCGGCAAGCTGTATTTCGAGAGCATGAAGATCAAGAATGCCCGGATGCACAACCGCCCGGCCTACAACTCCGAGGTGCATTCCTCGCGTGACATGGGCCTGGACGAGCTGAACTATGCCTATGAAGATTACGAGCTGACCGACACGATCTTCATGGTCGGTGCCAACTCGATGGAGACGCAGACCAACCTCTATCTCAACCACATGGTCAAGGGGCTTCAGAACGGCGCGCGCTTCATCGCGGTCGATCCGCGCCGCACGATCACCATCGCCTCGTCCGAGCAATTTGCCGGGCCCGAGAACGTGCTGCACCTGGCAATCGCCGAGGGCACCGATATGGTACTGTTCAATGCAATCCTTACCCATATCGTCGACAACGGCTGGGTGGATGCCGAGTTCATCGCAAATTCGACCTTCCAGGGCGGTGAGGCGGTGGCGCAGGACGAAGCGCACCCCGCAGCGCTGGGCAGCCTCGAACATGTGATGGCCACCTGCCGCACCACGCTTGACGAAGCGGCGGAGATATGTGGCGTTCCGGCGGCCGACATCGCCAAGGCGGCCGAATGGATCGCACAGCCCAAAGAGGATGGCAGCCGCCGCAAATGCGTGACGGCCTATGAAAAAGGCATTATCTGGGGCAATGACAACTATCGCACCGTCGGCGCGCTGGTGAACATCGCGCTGGCCACCGGCAACGTCGGCCGCGAAGGCGGCGGTGTCTGCCGTCTGGGCGGCCACCAGGAGGGGTATTACCGCCCATCCGACGCCCATGTCGGGCGTCCGGCGGAATATGTAGACCAGTACCTGATCCGGGGTCTGGGCGGCGTGCACCATATCTGGGCCTGCGACCACTACAAGACCACGCTGAACGCGTCCGAATACAAGCGGGTACACAAGCGCCGGTCCGACATGGTCAAGGACGCGATCGACATGGCCGCAGGCGGCAGTCGCGCGCAGATGGTCGAAGCCATCGTCTCTGCGATCAACGCGGGCGGGCTGTTCGTGGTGGATGTCGACATCATCCACAGCCAGATCGGCCAGAACGCCCATGTCATCCTGCCCGCCTGCGAAGCCAACGAGATGAACCTCACCTCGATGAACGGCGAGCGGCGGCTGCGGCTGAGCGAGAAATACATGGACCCGTTCGGCAACTCCAGGCCAGATGCCCTGATTGCTGCCGGCGTCGCCCGGAACATGGAGCGCGTTCTGCGCGAAATGGGGCACGACGCCTATGCCGACCAGTTCAAGGGCTATGACTGGACGACCGAAGAAGACAGCTTCATGGACGGCTACAACAAGGGCAACCCGGAAGTAACCTATGACCGCTTGCGCGCGATGGGGAACAACGGGGTGCAAGAACCTGTCACAGGCTTTGAAAACGGCGCGTTGGTCGGCACGAAGCGGCTTTATACCGATGGCGTGTTCACCCGGCACGGGCGCGAGGACGGCAAGGCGTTGTTCTGTGCGGCGGGCTGGCGCGGCTGGCAGGCGCCGGGCAAGGCCCGCGAACAGGCGGCGCACCGGTTCTGGATCAACAACGTCCGGGCCAACATCTTCTGGCAGAACCAGTTTCTGGATCAGAAGAACGACTTTGTGCAGGATCGCTACCCGCACCCCTTCGTCGAGATGCATCCCGACGATATGGTCGATCTGGGGCTGAACCCCGGCGACCTGCTGGAGATCGTCAACGACAACGGCGTGACCCAGGGCATGGCCTATCCGATGCCGACGCTGAAGCGCGATACGGTGGCGATGGTGTTCGGATCGCCCGCAGGCAGCCAGGGCAACGTGGTCAGCCCCGGCGTGAACGAGTTGGTGCTGCCGGACTACAAGCACACATGGGGCAGCATCCGCAAGATTTCGGATGCCACCCCGGCGGCCCGGAAAGTGTCGTTCAAATCGCACGAGGTCGTGCTGTAATCTGCAAGGCCAAGGCCCGCCCTGTCACAGGGGCGGGCCATTTTCAATGAGGTGGGTCCGATGACAGAAACCGCATCCTGTTCCACCGGCAAGAGCGGGCCGGTTTTGTCTGTCGACGTGGCGCGGCTGCGCGCCATTGCGGCCGCCACCCCTGTGACATCGAATGAAATGTTGCCCCTGGACGCGGCTGTTGGCCGGGTGCTGGCAAGGCCCGTCGTCGCCGCATCGGCGCTGCCCCCTTTCGACAATTCCGCGATGGATGGTTACGCGCTGCGTCAGTGCGACCTGGCCAGCGACGGCCCGTGGCATCTGCCGGTAAAGGGACGGATCGCGGCGGGTGACCGCAGAGCCGTCGTGCTCGGACCGGGCGAGGCTGCCCGCATTTTTACCGGTGCGCCGATTCCTGCGGGTGCCGATGCCGTGGTCATGCAGGAAAACGTCACCCGTTCGGGTGACCAGATCACCCTGTCCGTGCGCCCCCGGCCCGGCCAGAATATCCGTCGCCGCGGCGAGGATCTTGACCTCGGCGCACTGGCCTTTGGCGCAGGGGTTGCCCTGACCCCGCCGCGCCTTGCCCTGCTGGCCGGGTGTGGTGTGCCGAATGTCGCTGTGCACCGCCGCGTTCGGGTTGCGATCCTGTCAACCGGAGACGAGCTGGCAGAGCCCGGCAACCCGCTTGTCGCCGGGCAGATCTATAATTCCAATCGCGTGCTGCTGCGCGCAACCCTCGTGCGTCTGCCCTGGGCCGATCTGACGGATCTGGGCATCCTGCCTGACGATCCGGCGGTCATTCGCACCGCGATCCGCGCGGCTGCGCTGTCGCATGACGTGGTTATTTCCTCAGGCGGGGTATCCGCCGGGGAAGAGGATCACATTCTCGATGCGCTGCGGGCCGAAGCGGCGGAACTGGACGTGCTCAAGGTTGCCATCCGCCCGGGCAAACCCCTGACTGTCGGGCGGCTTGGCGGGGCGCTGTATTTTGGACTGCCGGGAAATCCCTATGCTGCGGCGATCACTTTTGCGCAGATCGCCCGCCCGGCCCTGCGCCGGGTTGCCGGGCTGATCGAAAACCCCGACACTTGGTTGCCCGCCGTTGCGGGGTTCACCTATCGCCGGGCGACCGGCCGGCGTGAATATGTACCCGTCACATGGGACCGGCGCGATCCCGTGGGCCGCCCGATACTTGATCGTCTGGGCCAGGGCGCGTCGGCCTCGCTTTCGCCCGTCGCACGGGCCATGGGCATCGCCGTCATTCCGTCCGACCTTTCCACCGTGCTTCCCGGCCAACCGCTTCAGGTCGAACCACTCTGGGAATGACCCGCCTTCAGGCGGCCCGCTCCGACCTGCCAACCGAAACAGCAACCATCCCGCGCACCCCGTCTGGCTATGCGGTCTGGCGTCGAAAGGATCAGGGCGGTTTTCATGCCACAGTTACAAAATCAAGGGCCCGGATTGCCAAACCACCAGCCCTGTTTTGTCGCCACATCGGTGTACGCCGCGCGTACCGGATCGGGCGGCACCGTCGCATCACATCTGTCGGCCAAGCCGCAGTCCTAACCCCGAGAGCCGATGATCGCCGCCCCGATCCGTGCCCGCACTTCAGGTGATTCGACTTGTACCGCACGGGTGACCGCCAGAAGATCCTGCCGCGTCGCGTGAAGCTGATCGAGCAGGGCCAGAACCACGCCCAGCGCCGGTTCATCCAGGTCCAGATCGTCGGACAGATCGCACAGCAGCTGCACACGGGCGAAATCGACCTGACGAAAAAGGTGGCCTGGCGCGCCGCCATCGACCCGGCGCAACGGCAGAACCATTTCGGTTTCGATGAAGGCGACAAGACGGGTGCGCGTCAGCCCCGGAATGGCGGCAAGAACTTCGTCTTCGGTCAGGTGGCGGGTCATGACAGGGCCTCGTTCAACAGATCCGCACGCGGATCATCGGCATGGGTCTTGCGCCATTCGGTCAGGAAATCGCGCAAGGCATCGTCGATCACCGGCGGCGCGACAATCTTCAGTTCCACAAGTTGATCCCCCGCCGTCTTACCCCCAGATCGTGCCACACCGCGCCCGCGCAGGCGCAGCACCCGACCCGATGTCGCACCGGCCGGGATTGTCAGGTTGACCGGGCCGGTGATGGTCGGCGCGGTCACCTTTGCGCCAAGAACGGCTTCGTCGATGGTGATGGGCAGGGTCACGAGAATATCGTTGCCGTCGCGCCGAAAGACAGGATGCGGGCGCACCGACAGGCTGATCAGCGCATCTCCCGAAGGCCCACCGCCAAAGCCCGGCCCGCCCTTGCCGCGCAGGCGCAATGTCTGGCCGTCATGGGCACCCTGTGGGATCCGCACCGCCAGGCTGGCACCGTCCGGCAAGGTGATGCGCATCTCCCCCCCCCGCGCGGCGTCGAGAAAGGGCACTTCGAGGGCGTATCGGAAATCCGGGCCGGGGGCCGCAAAACCACCACCGCCAAAATCGTCGCGGCCCTGCTGCGTCCGCTGACGCAGGATTTCGGCAAAGATATCGGCCGGGTCGCCACGCCCCTCAAAACCACGGCGCTGTTGATACGGATTGCCCGCATCTTCCGCGAAATCACGATAATATTGCCGTTGTGGCCGTTCCGCGCCAGAGGCATCTATCTCTCCCGCATCAAAGCGGGCCCGGGTTTCGGGATCTTTCAACAGATCATGCGCGGCCGCGATGGCCTTGAACCGCGCCTCGGCCCCGGCGTCATCCGGGTGCAGGTCGGGGTGGCTGGTGCGGACGAGCTTGCGATAGGCCTTCTTGATCTCATCCTGGGTGGCAGATTTCGTCAGGCCAAGCGCCTCATAAGGATCTGTGGTCATCCGTCAGCTTTTCCTTGCCTGGGTCATTGCAGCAACAGATCACATGATAGAACCCTTGTCGTCCCTGATCCATATCAACCCATGGCAAAAAGCGATCAGATAGGTTGACTGTGCAAGATCGACCGATTGCTGCCCCGCATGGGGCCTTTGGGCACAACGCAGGACACCGGCATGACACCACAAAAGCAGATTCCCGGCCTGGCGGACACGACTGCAAACGGCCCTGCGCCAGCGGACGAGGCCCGTTTGCCCGCCGTCCGCCCGCCCAGCCCGGAACCGGCGCCACCGGCACCGTCCGGGCGGCGTGTGCGGTTCTGGCTGGTCGGCATTGTTCTGGCCGGGGCGCTGGGGCTGGGGCTGTATCTTCAACCGTGGGGCGCGGGGCCGGTTTCCGTGGCGGTCGAAATCGCCGCCGCAGCCCCGGTCACGCGGGTTCTGGCCGTCAACGGCAGAATTGCGGCTCTTCGATCTGTGGATGTGCGGGCGTTGGTCACGGGCAAGTTGGCCGATATGCGGGTAAGCGAAGGCGACGCGGTTCAAGCAGGTGGCGAACTGGCCCGGATCGATGCCGCAACACAGCAGGCGATGCTGCGCCAGGTGATCGCCGGTCTGGACGCCGCCCTGGTGGCCGAAGCGCAGGCCAAGGATACCTATGCCCGAAACCAGGCCCTGGGACAGAACATCGCGCGTGCCACGCTGGAAACAGCCGCGCGCGCGGTTCAGACGGCCGCACAGGACGTGGCGCGCGCCGCCGCCTTTGTCGAACAGGCGCAGGTGCAGCTTGAAAACTTCACCATCCGCGCGCCGATGACCGGTACGGTTCTGACGCTGAATGTCGATCCGGGCCAAAGCATCGACACTGCAACGGTGCTGATGACGATTGCCGACCTTGACGAACTTGTGGTCGAAACCAGCGTCGACGAAGCCTATGCCACACAGATCAGGCCGGGACTGGTCGCCGTTATGCAACTGGCCGGTGAGACGGACACGCACACCGGGCGCGTCAGCTTTGTATCACAGCGAGTGGATGCGGCCACCGGCGGCCTTGCGGTGAAACTGGCCTTTGACGATCCGGTGATGGCGCCGATCGGCCTGACCGTCACCACCAATATCATCGTTGACAGCCGCGATGCGGCGATCACGGCGCCCCGCGCGGCAATCCAGACCGATGAAACCGGGGACAAGGTATTTGTCCTGATCGACGGATTTGCCCAACAGCGCCCGGTGTCGGTGATCGACTGGCCGGCGGCACGGCTGATCGTCGCCGATGGCCTGCTGCCGGGTGAGGTGCTGATTGCGGACGCGACAGGACTGACCCAAGGGCAAGCCGTGCGCGCGGTGCAACCCTGATGCTGTACGCCCTGAAGATCGCCACGCGCTATCTGACCGCCAGCAAGGCGCAGACAGCGCTTTTGGTGACGGGGGTGGCGGTGGGCGTGTTCATCTTCATCTTCATGTCAGCGCTGATTGGCGGGCTGGCCGAATTCATCCTGTCGCGCACCGTGGGCGACATCAGCCATGTCACCATCACCGCCGAGGACAGAGACCCGGCGATCCTCGTGCACCCCGATGGCGCCGTTCTGGCAGTGGCCGAGCGCGGCCGCGCCCGCACCGCCGCCCTCGCCGAGGCCGCAACCTGGACACCGCTGATCGAAACCGTGCCGGGGGTGATCGCCGTATCGCCGCAGATCACCGGTGCGGGCTTTCTGACACGCGGTGCGCAGGTGGCGCAGGTTTCGGTCACCGGGGTGGACCCCGGACGTGAATCCGCGATCCTGAACCTTGCCGGATACATGCACGAAGGCGCGGTAAGGCTGGGCGCGGGCCGCATCGTTCTTGGCCAGCGGCTGGCCGATGATCTGTCGCTGCGGCTGGGTCAGACGCTGCGGCTGCAATCTGCGGTGGGGGTGTCTGCCGTGCTGACGCTGACCGGGATCTACAGCACCGGCAACGGCATGATCGACGCCAGCAGCGTGTTTGTCGGCCTGCCCACCGCGCGCACCTTGTTCGCGCTGCCCCAGGGGGTGACCCGGATCGAGATCAAGTTGGCCGATCTGAACGCCGCCGATGCCACTGCCCTGCGCATCCGGGCCTTGACGGGGCTTGATGCCGTGCCTTGGACAGACGGCGCCGAACAACTGATGGAGGCGCTGAACGCGCAGGCGCAAACCGGGTATTTCCTGAAATCCTTTGCCCTGATCACCATCGTGATCGGTGTTGCGTCGTCGCTGTTGCTGTCCACCTATCGGCGGCGCCCGGAAATCGGCATCATGCGGGCGATGGGCGCTGGACAGGGCTTCGTGATCTTTGTTTTTGTGACGCAAGGCGCGCTGATCGGCCTGATGGGCGGGCTTTTCGGGGCGGCGGCGGGGTATCTGGCGCTGTTGCCGTTTCCGTCGCGCGATGCGTTCGAACCCGGCACCTTGCCGATGGACATCACCCAAGGGTCGTATGGCCTTGCGATCACGCTGACGGTGATCGGTGCGATCCTCGCCTCGATCCTGCCGGCGCGCTCTGCCGCGCGGGTCGATCCGGTAACGGCGATCGGACAATGACCGCGCTGGTGCAGGTGTCGGATCTGGTCAAGACGTTCGGCACCGGCGAAGCGGCCACGCGGGTGTTGCGCGGGCTGCGCCTGACCCTGGAAACCGGCGAGATGGCGGCGCTGCTTGGGCCATCGGGATCGGGCAAGAGCACGCTGTTGACGATCCTTGGCACGCTGATGAAGCCGACATCGGGGCGCCACGTCATGCTTGGCCTTGATCTGGTGGCGGCAGAGGATGCCGCCTTGACCGAATTTCGCAACCGCCACATCGGTTTCGTCTTTCAGTTCCACAACCTTTTGCCGGATTTCACCGCGCTGGAAAACGTGATCTTTCCCACCGCGGTGCGCGAGGGGCGCGAAACCGCAGCGGCGCGGGCGCGGGGGCGCGATCTGTTGGTGCGCATGGGTCTGGCCGATCGGGTCGATTTCCCCTCGGCCAAATTGTCGGGCGGCCAGAAACAGCGCGTTGCGGTGGCGCGGGCGTTGATGAACCGGCCCGAACTGGTGCTGGCGGATGAGCCGACCGGCAACCTTGATCGGACCTCTGCGATGCAGGTCATGGATCTGATCGCCGAAATCAACCGGGATGAGGGCACGACCTTTCTGATTTCAACCCATGACGAAAAAATCGCCAGCCTGTGCCGACGACAAATCGTGGTGGGTGACGGGATGGTCACCGGATAGGCGACGGGGCGCGCAACAATTTGCATGGCCCGTCAGCGGTTTGCGCCCAAGTGGACCGCGTGCCGCCAAACCGGTTTGAGCGCGACAAGAAACAGCAACACAGCCAGCCCCGCCAACGGCGGCACGGCCAGAAACACCGGATCAACCGCCGCAAAACCGAACAAAGCACGGGCCGGTTGCCAAAACACCGCCAGCGCCAGCACACCGCCCACGATCGGCAACACCACGGCAAGGGCCCGATTGGGACGCCGAAGTGCGACGAGCAGCGAGGATGACTGCGAGCGGTCCACGAAGATCAGCGCAACGATGCAGAGGATCAGCGACGCAAAGGTCAACATACGCACCTGATCACTCTCAAGACCAAAGTCCGGGCCAAAGACAAAAACGGTGGCGGCCATGGCAAAGACCGCAGTGCCTTGCGCGACGCTCCACCAGATCGTCGGCCCGGCAAACAGCGGCTCGGCCGGGGGGCGCGGCGGCCGCTGCATCACGCCTTCTTCTTCGGTCTCGGCCTCGAATACGAGAGAACAGACCGGATCAATCACCATTTCAAGAAAGGCGATATGCACCGGGCCGAACAGAATTGGCATTCCAAACAGCAGCGGCATCAGCGCCAGACCGGCAATCGGGATATGCACGGCAAGGATAAAGCTCATCGCCTTGCGCAGGTTGTCGTAGATGCGTCGCCCCAACCGCACTGTAGTGACAATAGAGCCGAAATCATCGTCCAGCAGCACGATGCTGGCCGCTTCTCGGGCCACATCAGTGCCGCGCCCGCCCATTGCAACGCCAATATCGGCCGCCTTCAGCGATGGCGCGTCATTCACCCCATCGCCTGTCATGGCCACAACCGCACCCGAGGATTTCAGCGCCTTCACGATACGCAGCTTCTGTTCCGGCATGACGCGGGCAAAGATGCTGACATCCTGCACCGCACCGGCAAGGTCGGCGTCCGACATCGCGGCAAGTTCGGTGCCGTCGATCGCCCGGCCACCTTGCAACCCCGCCTGTTCCGCGATCGCCTGTGCCGTGGTGGGGTAATCGCCCGTGATCATGATCACCCTGATCCCGGCACTGCGACACAGCGCCACAGCCGGCGGCACCGAGGCGCGCAACGGATCGACCAAGCCCACAAGCCCCAGAAAACGGAATGCAAAATCGCGCTGGCTTTCGGGCAGATCGGTGCCGGAAAAGTCTGCCTCGGCCACCCCCAGAACGCGCAGCCCGGCTTTTGCCATCTGATCGACCTGCCCTGTCATCGCGGCACCGACCGAGGGATCAAGCCGGCACAGCTCTGCTATGGCCTCAGGCGCGCCTTTGGCGGCGATCCGCCAACCCGGCCCGTCCATCGCCCAGGCCTGCGACATGGCCAGCAGATCGGGTGTCAGCGCATAGGTTCGCGCAAGGATTCGGCCCGCGCCTGGGCCTGTGTCGGGCCGCGACCCTGCGGCGCTGTGGTCTGCCTTTGCCAGCACATGAAACGCCTTTTCCATCGGGTCAAACGGCTCGGGATTCGAGGCAAGCGCCCCCGTCACCGCAATATTGCGAAATGCTTCGGGCAAGGGGGCATCGCCGATTTTGGCCGCTGTCCCGTCCGCAAGACGCAATTCCGCAATGGTCATCCGGTTTTCGGTCAACGTGCCGGTCTTGTCGGTGCACAGCACCGAAGCCGCGCCCAGGGTTTCAATCGCCGTGGCGCGGCGGGTCAACACCCGAACCTTGGAAATGCGCCACGCCCCCATCGCCATGAAGACAGCCAGCACCATCGGAAATTCCTCGGGCAGCATCGACATGCCCACGGCGATGCCTGCCAGCACCCCTTCCAGCCAGCCCCCGCGCAACATGCCGTACAGCACGACGACGGCAATGCTGACCGCAGCCCCGACCGCAGCAAACACGATGACCAACCGACGCATCTGGAGTTGCAGATGCGGCGTCTCGATTCGAAGCTGGCCAAGCGAGGCACCGATCTTGCCGATTTCGCTGGCCGGGCCAGTGGCCGTGACCCGGGCAATGGCCGAGCCGCGCACGATCAGGCTGCCCGAAAACACCATCGGCAGATCCTCGCCACCGGGCCGCGCAAGGGTATCGGACGGGCTGACAATCTTGCGCACCGGAACCGCCTCCCCGGTCAAAAGCGATTCATCTGCCGACAGGCTTTCCGCCTTGAGCAGCAGGGCGTCGGCCGGCACCCTGTCGCCTTCGGACAGCACGATCAGATCGCCCCGCGCGACTTCACGCCCGGCAATCCGCAGCCGTTCGCCCCCCCGGATCACCAGTGCGCGAGGGCTGGTAAGATCGCGCAGCGCCTCAAGCACGCGTTCGGTGCGCGCCTCCTGCACGACGGTGATTCCGACGGACAGGCAGGCAAACACCAACAGGATCAGCGCCTCTTCGCGATTGCCAAGCAAAAGGTAAACCACACCCCCCGCGATCAGCAGCGCCAGCATCGGTTCGCGCAACACCTCGAAGATGATTCGCAGCATGGATCGCCGGTTCGCGCGCGGAAGTTCGTTGAACCCTTCGGAGACAAGCCTGGACTGTGCCTCATCTGTCGTCAAACCGGTGTGGGAAGAAGCAGAAATATCCGATACGTTCACGGGGCAGACCTTTCGTGGACTGGCATCAGCATGACACGATGAACCACGGATGTGTCCTGATCTGTATCAACTCTCCCCAACCGAATCCGGCTTATGGTGATTGCGACACCTCACCTTCGGGAGCAGATCCATGCCGTCCACCGAGAAACCGGGGTTCCGCTTCCCCTCTGCCTTCACCATCCTGTTCGCGCTGATCATCCTTGTTGCCCTGCTGACCTGGATCATCCCAGCGGGCCAATATGCGCGCGTCGCTTCCGAAGCTTTGGGCAAGGACGTGCCGGTGGCGGGCAGCTATGCGCCGACGCAAGCCAACCCGCAAAGCTTCTTCGATGTGATCCTTGCCCCCATTGCAGGCTTTTACGACCCGGTCGAATATGTCGCCAATGCCATCGACGTGTCATTGTTCGTGCTGATCATCGGCGGGTTCATCGGGGTGGTCACCGCCTCGGGGGCCATTGATGCAGGGATTGCGCGCGCGATGATCCGGCTGAAGGGGCGGGAAAACTGGATGATCCCGTTTCTGATGGCGCTGTTCGCGCTGGGCGGCACAACCTATGGCATGGCCGAAGAAACGCTGGCGTTTTACGTCCTGCTGATCCCGGTGATGATTGCCGCCCGCTATGATGCCCTGACGGCGGTGGCCGTGATCATGCTGGGCGCCGGGGTGGGGGTTCTGGGTTCAACGATCAACGCCTTTTCGACGGTGATCGCATCGGATGCTGCGGGGGTGACCTTTGCCGACGGGCTGTGGTTGCGGCTGGCAATTCTGGCGGTGTGCTGGGCCGTCACGGTGGCCTTCGTGATGCGCTATGCCGCACGGGTCAGGGCCGATCCGACGAAATCTCTGGTTTATGACAAGAAGGCCGCGAATGAGGCACATTTTCTCGATGCCTCGGCAACCGAGGCTACCGCGTTCACCGGGCTGCACAAGATCGTGCTGGTGCTGTTCGGGCTGACCTTCGGGGTGATGATCTGGGGCGTGTCGATCGGCGGCTGGTGGATGGCCGAGATGAGCGGTTTGTTCCTGGTGGCGGCGATCGGCATCGGCATCATTGCCCGGCTCGGCGAAGGCAAGCTGGTAGAGAGCTTTGTGAACGGCGCGCGCGATCTTTTGGGGGTGGCACTGATCATCGGTCTGGCGCGTGGCATCGTCGTGGTGATGGACGCGGGCCTGATCACCGACACCATCCTGCACGCGGCGGAAACCACCGTGGCCGGGCTGTCGACGACGACATTCATCCTGGTGATCTATTGGATTGAGGTGGGGCTGTCGTTCTTTGTGCCCTCGACCTCGGGTCTGGCCGTGCTGTCGATGCCGATTCTCGCGCCCGTGGCCGATTTTGCCGGCGTGCAACGGGAACTGGTCGTAACCGCCTTTGCCACCGCCAGCGGCATGGTAAACCTGATCACGCCGACATCGGCCGTGGTGATGGGCGGGCTGGCCATCGGGCGGGTGCCTTATGAACGCTGGTTGCGGTTTGTCTGGCCTCTGCTTGTGATCCTGACAATCATCATCATGGCCGCGCTTGCGCTGGCCGCAACCTTGGGAGGCGCGGCATGACCCTGACCTATGGCGTTCACTCGGAAGCGGGGCAGTTGCGCCGTGTACTGCTGCACCGACCCGGAACCGAAATGGCGCGGTTGACGCCCGAAAACGCGGCAAGCCTGCTGTTTGACGACGTATTGTGGGTAAAACAGGCGCGGGCCGATCACATGGCCTTTGTCGATGCGCTGCGCGAACGCGGGGTCGAGGTGGTGCTGCTGCGCGAGATGCTGGAACAGGTGCTGACCGATCCGGACGCGCGCCGCTGGCTGCTTGAGGCGCGGATCACGGACAACTCGGTCGGCGTCGGTCTTGCCGACGATCTGCTTGCCTGTCTGATGGAAATGCCCGCCAAACCGCTTTCGAACATCCTGATCGGCGGGATGAGCCGCGCCGAACTGCCGATCCCAGAGGCCGGCGTTGTGGCTCCGATGCTGCGCGCCAACGATTTCCTGTTGCCCCCGATGCCGAACCAGATCTTTACCCGTGACAGTTCGTGCTGGATCTATGGCGGTGTCACGTTGAACCCGATGTTCTGGCCGGCGCGGCGGCTTGAGACGCTGAACCTTGCGGCGATCTATCGGTTTCACCCGGATTTCGCGCAGGCCGATTTCCCCGTCTGGTTCGGTGACCCGATGGTCGATCATGGTCAGGCCACGCTGGAAGGGGGCGATGTGGCCCCCATCGGCAACGGCGTGGTGCTGATCGGTATGGGCGAGAGGACCACACCGCAGGCGGTTGGACAGGTGGCGCGGGCGCTGTTTGCCGGGGGCGGCGCCCAGCGGGTGATCGCCTGTCAGTTCCCGCGCGCGCGCGCGTCGATGCATCTGGACACCGTGTTCACCTTTTGCGACCGCGATCTGGTAACGGTGTTTTCCGAAGTGACCGATGCGATCCAGACCTATTCCTTGCGCCCGCACGACAACGGCGGTGTGCAGGTGACAACCGAAACCGCCCCGTTCCTCAAGGTGGTCGCCGAAGCCCTGGGGCTGAAGCGGCTGCGCACGGTTCCGACCGGCGGTGATGCCTATGAAACCCAGCGCGAACAATGGGATGACGCCAACAACCTGTTGTGCATCTCGCCCGGTGTCGTGGTGGGCTATGCCCGCAATACCCATTCCAACACGCTGCTGCGCAAGGCGGGGGTCGAAGTCATCACGATTTCCGGCGCCGAGCTTGGCCGCGGGCGCGGCGGGTCGCATTGCATGACCTGTCCGTTGATCCGCGACGCCCTTTGAAAGGAACACCCCATGGCACAAAATCTGCACGGTCGCAGCTTTGTAAAACTGCTTGACTTCAGCCCACAAGAGCTGCGCTTTCTTCTGCGGCTGGGGGCCAGCCTGAAAGAGGCAAAGGCCACAGGCACCGAACGGCCCAGGCTGTGCGGCAAAAACATCGCGTTGATCTTTGAAAAAGACAGCACCCGCACCCGCAGCGCGTTTGAGGTGGCCGCCTTTGATCAGGGCGCGCATGTCACCTATCTGGGCCCATCGGGCAGCCATATCGGCACCAAGGAAACCATGAAGGACACGGCGCGGGTGCTGGGCCGCTTTTATGACGCCATCGAATATCGGGGGTTCGGTCAGGACGAGGCCGAAGTTCTGGCGCGATTTGCCGGCGTGCCGGTCTATAACGGGCTGACCGCCGATTTCCACCCGACGCAGATTCTGGCCGACCTCATGACGATGCGTGAATTCACGCACAAGCATCTGTCGGACATTTCGTTTTGCTTTGTCGGCGACACCGGCGGCAACATGGGATCATCGCTGATGGTGGGGGCGGCCCTGATCGGCATGGACATCCGGCTGTGCGGCCCGCAAAGCCTGTGGCCAGAAGCGGGCTTGGTCGAACAGTGCCAAAAGCTGGCGCAGACCAGCGGCGCGCGCGTTACCCTGACCGAGACACTGGCCGAGGGGGTTGCGGGCTGTGATTACATCTACACCGATGTCTGGGTGTCGATGGGCGAGCCGGAAAGTGTCTGGGCGGATCGCATCGCGCTGTTGTCGCCGTTCAGCGTCACCCAAAAGGTGATGGATTTGACCGGAAACCCACACACCAAGTTTCTGCACTGCCTCCCGGCGTTCCACAACCGCGACACCGCGACCGGCGAAAAGATATTCCAGACCTATGGCATCGACTGCATGGAAGTGACCGACGAGGTGTTCGAATCCGCCGCGTCGGTGGTGTTCGATCAGGCGGAAAACCGGCTGCATTCCATCAAGGCGGTCCTCGTCGCCACCATAGGGGCCTGACCGCGCGCGCCGCCGGCCCGCTACGACACCGCATCCGGCCGGGGCTGGTTCGCCCCAAGGGTAGTGACCAGCATCCGTCGCGCCCGCTGGCGCAAGCCTTCGATCGCGCTGAACAGTGACGGCACGAACAACAGCGACAGCAGCGTTGACAACAACAGCCCACCGATCACCGCAACAGCCATCGGCGCACGAAACTCACCCCCTGCCCCGACGGCCAGCGCCGAAGGCACCATGCCCGCCGTCATCGCAATGGTTGTCATGATGATCGGGCGGGCGCGCTTGTGCCCGGCGTCCAGCATCGCCTCGGCCCTTGGCACGCCGCGGTGCATCGCCTCCATTGCGAATTCAACCAGCATGATCGCGTTCTTGGTGACGATTCCCATCAGCATCAGAAACCCGATCACCACCGACAGCCCGATGGCATAGCCCCCCAGATACAGCGCAAAGATCGCCCCGCCGATCGCCAGCGGCAGCGACATCAGAATGGTCAACGGCGTGACAAAGCTGGAGAACAGCAGCACCAGAACGACATAAACCAACAGGATGCCCGCCCCCATGGCCAGCCCGAACTGGGTAAACACCTCGCCCATCACCTCGGCATCGCCGGCGGGCTGAATCCGGGTGCCTTCGGGCATGGCCAGGGCGATGGGCAAGCTGGCCACCGCCGCCGAGGCCGGCCCCAACAGCGCCCCCGGCGCCAGATCGGCCTGCACCGATGTGCGATATTTGCGGTCATAGCGTTCGATCGTGCTGGGCCCCGTGGCCAGGGCCACCTCGGCCACCGCGCCCAGCGGAATCGGCGCGCCCTTGGTTGACGGAATACGCTGGCCCTGCATCAGAAACAGATCGTCCCGCACATCGGCATTCAACCGCACGATGATCGGGATCTGCCGCTCGCCGGTGTTGAACTTGGCCAGGTTTGCGCCGGAGTCGCCGATGGTGGCGATGCGGATGGTCGAGGCCAGCGCCGAGGCCGTCACCCCCAGCGCCCCCGCCAGTTCGGGGCGCGGCGTGATCTGGATTTCCGGCCGCACGAGTGTCGCCGTCGTGGTGGCGTTCTGCACGCCGGGCAGGCCTTCCATCTGGCGGGCCAATGTCCGGGCGGCGGCGGCGGCGCTGCGTTCGGTTTCCCCCAGAACGCTGATTTCGATGTCACGCTGCCCGGTGGCCGAAACCGTCAGCCGCGCGTCGGGCACGTCGGCCAGCAGCGCGCGAATGTCATCCTCGATCTCGAAGGATGACCGGTCGCGGTCGCCCTTCTGGCCAAAGTTGACAACGACCGATGCCTTGGTACCGCCGCCCGAGGTATAGACGAACACGTTTTCCACCTCGGCGATCTGGCGCAGGATTTCGCTGATGCTGCGGGTCGTGTCGCGGGTATCGCGCAGGGTGGACCCCGGCGGCAGCTCGACCGATATGTTGGAACGCCCGGTGTCAGCGGCAGGAATGAATTCTGTGGGCAGCAAGGTGGCCGAAAAGATCGAGCCGGCAAAGATCACAACCCCGAGGATCAGTGTCACGGTGCGGTTGTGCAGGGTCCAGCGCAGGATGCGCATATAGGCGCGCATGACAAAGCCGTCCTTTTGATCTTCGGGTTCGATACCGTCGCGCAGGAAATAGGCGGCCATCATCGGCGTGATCAACCGCGCCACCAACAGCGAAAACAGCACCGCCACCGCAACCGTCAACCCGAATTGCCGAAAATACTGCCCGGCGATGCCTGACATGAAGCTGACCGGCGCAAACACCGCGACGATGGTAAAGCTGATCGCGATCACCGTCATCCCGATCTCGGATGCGGCCTCTTCGCTGGCCTCATAGGCGGGTTTGCCCATCTGGATATGGCGCACGATGTTTTCGATCTCGACGATGGCATCGTCCACCAGAATGCCGGTGACCAGGGTGATGCCCAGCAGCGACACGGTGTTCAGCGAAAACCCCAGCATCTGCATGACAATGAACGTGGGAATGATCGACAGCGGCAGCGCTACGGCGGTTATAATCGTGGCGCGCCAGTTTTTCAGGAACAGGAACACGACAATGATCGCCAGCGCGGCGCCTTCGTACAACGTGTCCATCGCCGCGCTGTAATTGCCTTCGGTGTAAACCGTGGCGTCGTCGATCAGCGCGAAGGTGGCATTGGGATAGGCGGCGGACAGATCGACAATCCGCGCCTTGGCATTGTCGCCCGCCGCCAGATCGCTGGCCCCGGTGGAGCGGAAAATGCCAATGGCGACCACCGGCTGACCGTCCAGCAGGGCAAAGGACGATGGTTCGGTCGATCCGTCAATCACCCGGCCCAGATCGTCCAGACGCACCGTGCCGCCTGCGGGCACCAGAATCGGCGTCGCGGCAAGGGCATCCAATGTGGCGGCGGCACCAAGGGCGCGGATCGAATATTCCTGTCCGGCCAGATTGCCACTGCCGCCCCCCAGATCAATGTTGGTGGCGCGCAATTGCCGGTTCACGTCCGAGGCGGTCAGTTGCAGGGCCAAAAGGCGGTTGGGGTCAAGTTCGACCTCGATGGCGCGGTCGGCGCCACCGATGCGGTCAACCTTGCCCACGCCGCTGGCGCCGGTGATTTCCCGCGCCACAACCTCGTCCACGAAATAGGACAGATCCTCGATGCTCAGGGTCGGATCACTGACCGCATAGGTCAAAATGGCCTGGCCGGTCACGTCCAGCCTCTGGATGTTCGGCTCGGTCACGTCCTCGGGCAGGTCACCGCGCACGCCCGCCACTGCGTCCTTGACGTCATTCAGGGCGCGATCGGTGTCTACCGCAAGCTCGAACTCGATGGTGATGCGGGCCGATCCATCGGCAGCGGTGGCGGTAACATGGTTGACACCGGCGATGTCCGACACAGCCGCCTCGATCGGTTTCACCACCTGGGTGGCGATTTCCGCAGGTGCGGCCCCCGCCTGCCCCAGCGCCACGGTGATGATCGGAATGTCGATATTGGGAAACTGGGTGACCGGCAGGCGAAAGAACCCCACCATCCCGACAACGCACAACACGAGAAACAGCGCCAGCGTGGGCACCGGGCGGCGGATCGCCCATGTGGACATGTTCATCGGCCGGCCTCCGCGCCGATTGCATCGGGCAACAGCGGCGTCACCCGGTCGCCATCGCCAAAGAACGACCCGGCCCGCGCAACCACCAGATCGCCCTCGGCCAGCCCGCTGACGATTTCGCGTTTGCCCTGCCAGATCAGGCCCGCCACCACATCGCGGCGGTTGAGCACGCCGTCAACCACCTGCAACACATAGGTCGCGCCGACTTCGATCTGCACTGCGGTCGCGGGCACCACCAGGGCCGCGTGCCGGTCAATCGTCACCACCCCCCCGGCATAGGTGCCGGCGCGCAACCCGTCCTGCCGGTCGGGGGCGATGCGGATCAGGCCCAGCCGATTCGCCGGGTTCACCGTGGGCGAAATCAGCCGCACCAGCCCCGTCACAGGCCCCACACCGGCCACGTCCAGCGTCGCGGGATCATCCAGCGCGATCTGTGCCAGCGCGGTTTCGATCACCTCGGCCTCGATCTCGATCAGCCCGTCCTGCACAAGCCGGAACAGCGGTTCGCCCGCCATCGCGGTAATCGCCCCGGTCTGGCCATTGCGCGCCGAGATCAGGCCATCGGCAGGGGCCATGATATTGGCATGGTCCAGGTTGATGCTGGCAATTTCCCGTTGCGCCGCCGCCGTCCGCACCGTTGCCTGCGCCACCGCCAGCCCGTCACGGGCCGATGCGGTGGCCGCCCGTGCCGTGGCCGCCGCCGCGACGGCATTGTCCAGATTCGCCTCGGACACATTGCCCGATCGGGCCAGTCTCTGGGCACGGCTCAGCGCCGCCTCGGCCTGATCCTGCGATGCCCCGGATGCCGCAATCTGGCTTTCGGCCTGGCGCACACCTGCGGCCGCGCGGGCCTCTTCCGCCTCGGCCTGGGCCAGTTGCGCGGCCAGGGTGCGGCCGTTCATCCGGGCCAGAACATCGCCGCGCGTCACGCTGTCGCCGATCTCGACCAGGATTTCGTCAATCACAAGGCCGCTGACCTGCGGATAGATCAATACCTCGGTCCGGGGCAGCAACGTGCCCGATACCGGCACCTGCGCCACCACTTCGGCCAACTGCGCCGCTGCCACCCTGACGGTGGGCAGGCGCAGCGCGGTCGCGGCCTCCTGCTGTGCAACGGCGGGGCAAACCCACGCAAACACCGCGACGACGGCACACAGCCCGCGCAGGACATGCCGCACCCGATGAACAACGGATGCAGAGGCGTCTTGGAAAATGCCAGATGTCATGAAGGGTTTCTCCTGTTCGGCGGCGGCGGGCCCCCTGCACCATCCGAGCGCCTGACGTGCAGTGCATGGCTATAACACTTGACCCGCCTTCTCAATCTTTGATCGCAATCGCTGCCCTGCCACGCACGGGGCCGCAAGGTGCGCCGGTCCTTGCGCGCCAAACCGAGCGGTGCCACAAGGCCGTCGGCACACTGATTGGCCCCTGCCCGTGTCACACGACTGCCAAATCGCGCGAATAGCGTTCTCCTGTCCTGTCCCAGCCTTTTGTGTGCCATGTCGATCATTCTGAAAAACCTTGAGAAATCCTTTGCCGGTAAGGCCGCCGTCGCCGGCATCACGGCCGATGTCGCGGCGGGCGAATTCTTTGCCATCGTCGGCGCGTCGGGTTGTGGCAAGTCAACGCTGCTGCGGCTGATTGCCGGGCTTGAAACTGCGGATGCCGGTGAAATCCTTCTGGGTGACAGGCCGGTCAGCGGGCCGGGCCTGCATGTGCCGCCCGAGGGCCGTGGTGTTGGCGTGGTGTTTCAATCCTATGCGCTTTGGCCGCATCTTGATGTGCGTGGCAACGTCGCCTTCCCGGCCGAGGCCCAAGGGCTGGGCCGGGCCGAGGCCGCACGCCGCGCCGATGCGCAACTGTCCACCGTCGCGCTGAGCGGTTTCGCCAACCGCAAACCGGCGGATCTGTCAGGCGGCCAGCGTCAGCGGGTGGCATTGGCCCGCTGTCTGGCCCAGGGGGCCGAAACCATCCTGATGGATGAGCCTTTGGCCAATCTCGACCCGCATCTGCGACAGGCGATGGAAGAAGAACTGGCCGCCTTTCACCGCGCCTCGGGGGCGACGACCGTTTACATCACCCATGACCAGCGCGAAGCGATGGCGGTGGCGGACCGGATGGCGGTGATGTCGGGCGGGCGGTTTCTTCAGGTTGGTGCGCCGGAACAGATTTACGAACGCCCGGCATCGGTCGAGGTGGCCCGGTTCATCGGGCAGGGCGTGGTTCAGCCGGTCACGCTGCGCAATGGTCAGGCGTTTCTTGCCGGGCGCGCCGTCACATTGCGCGGCGCCGGTGGGCCGGACGGCCCCCGTTTTGCACTGTTCCGGCCTGCGGATCTGGTGGCCGACGGCACAGCGGCCGACGATCTGATTGCGGCGCATGTTCTGTCGGTGCTGTACCGCGGCGGCCAGTGGGAGGCAAAGGTGAAGGCGGGCGAACTTGCGGAATCCTTCGCGCTGCATCTGACGCGCCCGGTGCGTCCGGGCGAAACGCTTGCGCTGCGCGTCCTGGGGGGCTGGCTGTTGCCCGGCTGAGGTGTCACAGACGCCAGGGCACGACACCGGACGGCAAGCGGCGCCCCAGAAGATCAAGCAGCGCCATCAGAACCACCGTCGCCAGAACCGTCACCGCCGACATCGCCGCCGCGAGCGTGGTATAGCCGCCATTTTCATAATTGAAGATCACGGTGCCGATGGTTTCCGTTCCGGTTGACCACAGCAGGGCCGACACTGTCACCTCGTTATAGGCGGTCAGAAACACCAGGATCGCCCCTGAGGCAGCGGCAGGCGCCACAAGCGGCAGGAAAATGCACCGCATCCGCCGACCCCAGCCCGCACCGGCCACGCGCGCCGCCTCGTCCAGCGCCGGGTCCAGTTGCAGACAAGCCGCCGCGACGGGTTTCAGCGCAACCGCAAAGAAGGCACAGAGATAGGCCAGAACTATGATCCACATCGTGTTGTAAAGCGACAGTTCCAGAACAGGCAAAGGCCGCAGGAAGGTGAGAATGAAGGCGATCGAAATAACCAGACCCGGAATCGCATAGGTGGTTTCGGCCAGCGCCGACAGCCCCGCGCCGATGCGCCGCCGCGCGCCCCGTGGCCCGGCGGTGATCCGCGCCAGAAGCGCCGCCAGCACCGCCAGCACCATCGCCGCCACCCCGGCGGCAAGGGTTGAATTGACAAAGGCCCGCGCCGTGACGGCCTGATGAAACAGAATCTGCTCGAAGTTGGCCAGGGTCAGCGTGCCGAACGACAGCGGCACGCCATAGGTCGGAACCAGCGCCGTGCCGAACAACGCCGCCATCGGCAACCCCAGAACCACCAGCACGAACAGCGCCAGCGCCGCCTCGGCCAGCGGTCGGGCGCGGCCCAGATCGAGGAACAGTGGCGGTTGCGGCGGCCCGATCAGCGCGGCACGGTGGCGCGCGGCCAATGTCATCTGCACCGTGACAACCGCGATGGCGACCAGCGCCATCAGCGCTGAAATCACGGCCACATCGGCCAGCATTGATGGCCCGAAAGACGACAACCGCTGCCAGATCAGCACCGGCAGCGTGGTGTATCGCCCCGGAATGCCCAAAAGCGCCGGTATGCCGAAATTTCCAAGGGCGGAAACGAAGGCCAGCGCATAGGCCGCCAGAAGCCCCGGAACCAGCAGCGGCAGGATAATCCGGCCCAGCAACCGCCCCGTGCCGGCACCCGAAACCCGCGCCGCCTCGGCCATTTCGCGCGGCAGACTGCGCACTGCGGCCAGCACCACCAGAAACACCAAAGGCATGTGCTGCACCGCCAACAAGGCGATCACCCCGCCACCACCATACAGCGGATGCGGCGATCCGGGCGGCGGCGCCAGCCCCAGCGCCCCCAGCAGTGGCGAGGACGGACCCAACGCCTGGGTCCAGGCGATGGCGGTGACATGCGGCGGGATCATCATCGGGATCAGGATCAGAAAGGTGAACACCGCCTTGCCGCGCAGGTTGGTCAACCCCATGACCAACGCCAAAAAGGTGCCCACAGCCAGTGAAAGCACCGCCGAGACGCCCGCGCTTTCCAGCGAATTCCACAGCGCCCGCCCGACCGAACGATTGCCCAGCGCATCCCGGATCGGCGCAAGCGACGGCGCGCCGTCGTCCATCATCCCCAGTTGCAGCAACAGCCCGAGCGGCGCCACCATCAGCGCCGCCGCGAACAGCACAAGGGCGGCAAGGGTTACCCCCTCGCCGCCCGGCAGATATGTCTTGATCCGATCCAGCGTCAGCCGCCGAACATCTCGACAAAGCGCAGACGATTGGCGTCGGCGTTTTGCAGCGCCATGGCCGGATCGAAATCCAGCAGGCGGATTTCATCCAGCGGCGGAAAACCGGCCGGCGGCGTGATCGCCGGATGCGCCGGCAGATACCCCATGTCGGCGGCCAGTTGCTGACCTTCCGGCGACAGCAGGAAATCGACGAAGGCCTGCGCCGCCGGCACGTTCTGCGCGGTGGACAGGATCGCCACAGGTTCGGTCACCGCCGAAACACCTTCTTCGGGAAAGACAAAACCGACAGGCGCGCCGTTGGGAATTTCCCGGATCGGCAAGAAATCTACAACCATGCCGAACATCTGTTCCCCCCCCGCGACGGCCTTGTAGACACCGCCATTGCCGCCCTGCGGATTGGCGCCCTGATCGGCCAGCCCCTGGTAATAGTCCCAGCCCAGATCGGGGTGCGACGTCAGCGACACCATGTGGATCGTTGCCGCCCCCGAGGCCAGCGGCGATGGCATGGCAATCTGGCCTTGCGCCTCGGGGCGCAGAAGATCGCCCCAGGAGGTGGGCACGAAGGGCGCTGCGGTGTTGTAAATGATGCCGGTGGTGATCAGCTTGGTCGAGAAATAGTGATGCTCGGGGTCCATCAGGGCCGGATCATAGGCCGAAACATCGGCCTCGGGATAGGCCAGAAGGCGGCCTTGCGCCTCAAGCCCTTCCATCACCACCGTGTCGGCGATCAACAGGACATCGGGCTGCGGCGCACCGGCGGCAAACTCGGCCTCAAGGCGGGCCATCACCTGGGTGGTGCCATCGCGGATCCAGTCCACCTCGACGTTGGGATATGCGGCCTTGAAGGCATCGACGGTACGCTGCGCGTCGGCGTTGGGCTGTGATGTGTACAACACCAGCTTGCCGGCAGCGTCAACGTCTTGAGCGGCGGCCGGGCTGGCCAGGATAGCGGCGGCAAGCGCCACGGTGATTGCGCGTTTCATTTCGTTTCCCTCATGTCTGGCAAAGTTTGACGCACCTTGCTGCGGCGTCGGTCTAGCCGCCCAATGTAACGGTCGGGTAACCGTTTTCACACTGGCGCTCACCCCTTTACGCCGCCGCCTGCAAAGCCCTGCAACACATATTTCTGGCCCAAAAGATAGACCAGGATCAACGGCAGGGTCGAGGCAACGGAACCTGCCATCAACAGCGCCCATTCCGCCTCGAATTCCCCGACAAACCGCATCAGACCCAGCGGCACGGTGCGCAATTCGGGTGAATTCAGATACAACAGCGGGCGCAGCAATTCATCCCAGTTGTTGATGAAGGCGATGACGAAGATCGAAATCAGCGCCGGCCGCGCCAACGGCAGGTACACCCGCCAGAAAATGCGGAACGGCCCGGCGCCGTCAATCCGCGCCGCCTCGCCGTATTCGTTGGGCAGGCTGGCAAAATATTCGCGCAGCATGAAAGTGCCGAATGACCCGACAAGAAAGGATGGCACGATCAGCGGAAGAAATGTGTCGATCCAGCCCAGCCCGCGCATCAGCAGGAATTCGGGAATGATCGTCACCTCGGTGGGCACAAAGGCAGTGGCAAGGATCAGCGCAAAGATCGCGGTCTTGCCGGGCAGGTGCATCCGCGCAAAGGCATAGCCCGCCAAGGCGCAAGTCGCGACCTGCCCCAGCGCCGCAGTGGTGGAAACGAAGAACGAGTTGCGGAAATACAGCAGGAAATCGTGCCGCGTCAGAACCTCGGTATAATTGGCCAGAGGATCGGGACCAAACAGCAGGGTGGGCACGAAACTGGGCGGCAGGCGAAACACCTCGCGGCTTTCCTTGAAACTGGTGATCAGCATCCACGCAAACGGCAACAACGTGACGGCTGCATAGACCAACAGCACGCCATACAGGGCCACCAGCACCGAGGCGCGTTTCAGGCGTGCGTCATTCATGGACCCAACGCTTTCTCAGCCAGAAATTCAGCAGCGTCACCAACCCGATCGCAAAGCACAACAGATAGGCCAGTGCTGCGGCATAGCCCATTTCGAAATGCACGAAAGCATTCTGATAGATGTAAAAGGCCAGCGTGGTCGAGGCCCGGTTCGGCCCGCCATTTGTCAGCGCATAGGTTATTTCAAAGGTCTGGGTCGACCGGATCAGCGCCAGGATCAGCACAAAGAACAGGCTGCGCGACAACAGCGGCAGGGTAATCGCATAAAACCGTCGGAACGGCCGCGCGCCGTCGATGCGGGCGGCCTCATAATACCCCGGATCAATGGTCTGCAACCCGGCGATCAGCAGGATCATATAGAACCCGGCATCTTTCCAGATCGAAACGATCGCCACGGCAGGCAAGGCCCAGGCCGGATCGGCCAACCACGCCTGACCTTGCAGGCCCACCATATCCAACAGGTGGTTCAACAGCCCGAACCGGGTGGAAAAGATCCAGCGCCACGCCAGCGTGATCGCCACGGTCGCCGTGATATAGGGCAGGAAAAACGCCCCGCGAAAGAACGCCGACGACCGCAACCCGTTGTTCAGCACCACGGCAAGGCTGACCGACAGAACCACCACCCCCGGCACATACATCGCGGTAAACCACAGCGTGTTGCCCAGCACCTGACGCGCCACCGGCGAAGACAGGATGTGGATGTAATTGTCAAAGCCAACCCAGACGATGTCATCGAAAATCCGCCAGTCGGTGAACGACAACACAAAGGCCCAGACGATGGGAACAAGCCGAAACAGCACCAGCCCGACAATTGCGGGCGACAAGAACAGCAGCGCCGGCAACCAGTGTTTCCACCGCGCCGGGCGCTGCGCGAGCCGGGACTGGCTTGCACGCGCCCCGGTGCGGGGCGCGTGCTGTGGCATCGTATCGCTCAACGTGACAGAACGTCGTTGCCATAGGCGGTGGCGGCGGCCAGTGCATCGGACAGCGGTTTGCGGCCGTTGAACACTTCATCCAGCTCACCGTTCAGACCGCCCGATCCGGCTGCGGCATAGCCGCGCCAATCGCTCCAGTTGCGGGTGAAACCGGTGTAAAGCGGCTGTTCGCCGATCTCGAGGATCAGTTCCATGTTGTCGGGCTGTTGGCCACGGCCCAACCATTGCTCGGTTTCGGCCGTGGCGGTCCAGGCGGGCACCTTGCCGGCGGTGAAATCGGCGGCGCTCAGGGTCGGGCCGGTCATATGCTGGACAAAGGCCCAGGCCAGATCGGCCTGTTCAGTGTCGGTGGTCACGGCCAGCATATCGGCCCAGGCATAGGCCGCCGCCGTTTCAGGCGTGGCATCGGGGCCCATCGGCACCTGTGCGATGCCCCATTCAAACGTATCACCCACCAATTTGCGGGTGTTGTCGATGTTCCACGATCCATCGACCCACATCGCCGCCATGCCCATGCCGAACACGTCCTGCTGGCGAACGCCTTCCAATTCCTGCGGGCGCGGCGCAAAGCCATCGTCGACAAGTGATGCGAGGAAGGCCAGCGCGTTCACTGCCGGTTGGGTGATGTCCAGCGCCGAACCATCGGCGGTGACATAGCGCCCGCCGTTGCGAAACACCCACGGATCGGTGTGGGCATAGCGACCGTAAACCCAATAGCCGTATTGTTCGGGCGTGCCGTCGGCGTTTTCATCCACGGTCAACGCCTCGGCTGCGGCGCGGAAATCTTCCCAGGTCCAGGTGGCATTCGGATAACCGACCCCCGCCGCATCGAATGCGGTGCGGTTGTAATACAGAACCGGCGCGACCCAGTTCTGCGGAAAGGCCACCTGTGCGCCGCCAATATTGCCGATGTTCACCGCGCTGGTGAAATACCCGTCAAGCGCGGAGTCACCGATATACGGGCTGAGGTCGAGCAGATTGCCCGCCGCGGCCCATTCCTGCACGAAGCCCGAAGACATCGCCATCACATCCGGCAGATCGCCCGACGCGGCCTGCGCCGAAACGCGCGGCCAATAATCGGCGGGCGGCATCGCCTGCACCTTCACCGTGACGCCGGGGTGGGCTGATTCGAAGGCGGCAATCGCCGGCGCCTCGATCTCGACCTGTTCGGGCGACCACAGCATGTAGGTCAGCGTGGTATCTTGTGCCGCTGCCGGCATGGCCCCCGCAAACATCCCGAATGCGCACAGCGCGGGCTTTAATCCAAATGCGCGCAGCGCTGACCTTTTCGTCGTCATGACATCCCCTTCGTCATCAAATCTTCACACGCCGCCGCATGGATAACCCCGGCGGGCCATGCGACACCTAGGTCAGTTCAATGATGGTTTCGTGACACCACCCGGTGCGCGCACCGGGAAAACGGAAAGACGAAATGACAGCGGATCACATATTGGGCCAACTGCCCTTTGCGGCGCCCGGCCGGTTCTGGCGGGGCAACATGCACATGCACAGCACCCGGTCGGACGGCGCCCATGGCGTGGCCGAAGCCTGTGCCGCCTATGCGCGGGAAGGGTATGATTTCGTTGCCATGACCGATCACTTCCTGCCGCAATACGATTATCCCATCACCGACACGCGCGCCTGCCGCACCGACCGATTCGTCACTCTGGCCGGGGCCGAACTGCATCAGGGGCGGCTGAGCAATGGTGAGCTTTGGCACATCACCGCCGTCGGCCTGCCGTGGAATTTCGCCGCCCCGACCGAGGACGAAACCGCAGCTGAAATCTGTACCCGCGCAACAGAAGCCGGGGCGTTTCTGGCGTTTGCCCATCCCGGCTGGTTCGCCCTGACGCCCGAGGATACGCGCACCCTGCCGATGGTTCACGCTGTCGAAGTGTACAACCACGGCACCGAAACCGGGCAGATGCGTGGCGATGGCTGGTATCTGACCGATATGGTGCTGAACGAAGGCCGCCGCCTGACCGCCGTCGCCAATGATGACATGCACCGCCTCGGCCTTGGGTTTGGCGGCGGATGGACGATGGTCAAGGCGGATGTCCTGACGCCCGAGGCTGTGCTGGCCGCGCTGCACGCGGGACAGTTCTATGCCAGCCAGGGGCCGGTCATTCACGACATCCGGATCGAGGATGACATGATGGTGGTGGACTGTTCACCGGTGGTAACCGCCGCGCTGGTGGGCAGCCGTGCCCGCCGAATCGCCGGGCAGATCACCGAAATCGCCACCCGCGTCCGCCTGCCGCTGGCGCAGGCAACCGAGGGTTACATGCGCCTGATCCTGCGCGACCGGCACGGACGCCACGCCTGGACAAACCCGGTCTGGCTGGACTGAGGCGGGACATGGCCAACGTCGCCTTTCGCGGAATCAGCCGCAACTTTGGTGCCACAAAAGTGTTGCGCGGCATTGATCTGGACATCGCGGACGGGTCGTTCACGGTGATCGTCGGGCCGTCCGGCTGTGGCAAATCAACGCTGCTGCGCATTCTTGCCGGGCTTGATGAACCGACGGCGGGCAATCTGCACATCGGCGGGCGCGATGTGACGGGGCTGGAACCTGTCGAACGGCGCATCGCCATGGTGTTCCAGAACTATTCGCTGTACCCGCACATGACCGTGCGCGCCAACATGGCGTTTCCGCTGCGATCACAACGGATGGGACGGGCCGAAACGGCGGCGGCCATCGCCCGCGCCGCCGAAATCCTGCGCATCCAGGATCTGCTGGATCGCAAGCCTGCGCAACTGTCGGGTGGCCAGCGTCAAAGGGTTGCCATCGGCCGCGCCATCGTGCGCGAACCTTCGGTTTTCCTGTTCGACGAACCGCTGTCGAACCTCGACGCCGCGCTGCGCGGCGAAATGCGCGTGGAACTGGCCGAACTGCACCGCACGCTGGGCACCACCATGGTCTATGTCACCCACGATCAGATCGAGGCGATGACCATGGCGCAGCAGATCGTCGTGCTGAACGCGGGCCGGGTGGAACAGATCGGCGCGCCGCTGGATCTGTATCACCGCCCGGCCACCCGGTTTGTCGCCGGGTTCATTGGCCAGCCGCGGATGACACTGCTGCCGGCCCGGGTTGTCACCGCCGATCCGCAGCATGTGCTGGCCCAGATCGAACCGGGGGTGCGTGTGACCGCCCTCGCCGATGGCCGCGCCCTGTCGCCCGGTGATGCCGTAGAGCTGGGTCTGCGGCCCGATGACCTGACGCTGGGGACAGACGGTGATATTCCCGTGCGCCTGACCCTGCTTGAGCGGCTGGGCCCGCAAACCGTGGTGCATGGCCGCACCGGCGCGGGCCTTGGCCTGTGTGTCGTGGTGCAGGGCGACGCGCGGCTTGAACCGGGCGCGGCAATGCATTTTGCCGCGCCGCCCGACAAGGTGCATGTGTTTGATATGGCTGGCCGCGCCCTGCCCCGCCGCGAGGGGGTTTGATGGCACAGGTTCGGATTTTACAGCGTCGGCTTGCCTCGGGGTGCGAGGTGCGGGTGGTTCGGATTGATCCACAGGGGTTTTCCGTACTGCCCTTGTTCACCCGTGACGCGCCATCGGACGAGACGCGCCTGGCCCTGACCCTGGCCGGGGCGCGGCTGGGCCTGCCCGTCGTGGCCGTGCCCCCCGCTGATCAGCGGATCGCCCCGCGCGAGGTGGACGGCACGCTGCGGCTGGCGCGTCGGGCCGGGCCACGCATCGGCGCGGCCTGTGCGCCGCTGCGCCTGTTGCGCACGGTCGCGTCGGGGCTTGGGCCGGATGAATTGCTGATCAACGCCAATCACTTCCTGTTCCTGCCCCCCGAGGTGGAAACCCCCTTTGATGCCTATGGCGATCCGATCGGCCTGACCCTGGCGGATGGCCTGATCGAAACCCCGCCACAGGCCCGGCGCGCCTGTCTGGTGATCGGCGCAGAGGGGCCGGCCATCCGGCGCATCGGTTTTGCCGACACCGGCATCCGCGCCGCGGATCAGCGCGCCTTTGTGCCCCATCCGTTCGGCCCGCCCGACCGCACCGGCCCCGGCACCGCCTTTGCGCTGTTTCACGGTTCGCACAACGGCGCGACGCCACCGGGCGCGGCGAACTGGGACGTAGCCTTTGTCGGGCGCCACCCGGTGGCGCTGTCCCAAGGCGGCGGACTGTCGATTCCGCGCGCGGGCTGTGTGTTGCGCTGCGCCACCCGCACCGAGGCCGAAGCAGTGGCCGCCGGCCCCCTGACCTATGTCCTCGCGGGGTTGATGCAGGGCGTTCAATCCGGTCCGGTCATTGTCGAAGACGGGTTGCCCACCGATACGGCCCCCGATGTTTTTGCCGCCGAGCTGATGTCGGGCACGGCGCCGCGTCCCGATGCGGTTGCCGTCTCGCCCCATGCCTGGGCGGCGGACTGGCACAAAACCCGCGCCGCGCGGATGGCGGCGGGTATTTCCCCGGACGGGCGGGTGTTCTTCTGCGCTGTCGAGGGCACCTCGTCGTTTCTGCGCGATGGCGCGGCCAAGGGTGCGACACTGCACGATCTGGCCTGCCTGATGATCACCGAAGGCGCCGCCCGTGCCATGCATCTGGACGGGGGCGGTTCGACGCAGGTGTTCTGCCACGGCGGCGGTGCCTTGATCGAACCGCGCGACGTGCACCACGCCATGACCGACAGCCCGGCACAGTTCGACCGGCCTTTGCCGCTTGGCCTCAGGTTGTTCTGATCTGCGGTGCGACGGACCGGCCGGCACATCTGCCGCAAATGGCGTTTCGCGTTTGACGTGAATCAGCGTTCATCGGACATCGGTCTTGTCTGACCGGGATGCCGCAAATTCTGACCCAGGTTCAACGCGAAACGCTTCAGCGTGCCATCCAACCGCCATCGACGCTCAGGATTGCGCCATGGATGTAGCGTGACGCAGGGGCGGCCAGAAACACCGCTGTTTGGGCAATATCCTCGGGCTGGCCCCAGCGGCCCGCCGGAATACGGTCAAGAATCGCCTGACGGCGGGCTGGATCGGCGCGCAGGTCGGCGGTGTTGTTCGTCTCGATGTATCCCGGCGCAATCGCGTTCACGCCCACGCCCCGCGCCGCCCATTCATTGGCCAGCAATTTCGTGATCCCGGCCAGACCATGTTTCGACGCCGTGTAGGACGGCACACGAATGCCCCCCTGGAACGACAGCAGCGACGCAATGTTGACGATCCGCCCTTCGCGCCCGGCCGCAAATGCCGCCCTGGCAAAGGCCTGGGACAGGAAGAACACCGCTTTCAGGTTCACATCCATCACCGCGTCCCAGTCTTCTTCGGTGAAATCGGTGCTGTCGGCGCGGCGGATGATTCCGGCGTTGTTCACCAGAATGTCGATTGCGTGACCGGCAAACACCCCTTGCCCCGCCATCGGATCGGCCAGATCCAGATGCAACGCCTCGGCGCTGTCGATCAGCGCCACGGTGTCATCACAGGCCGACCGCCCGGCGCAGATCACATGGGCGCCAGCCTGCCCCATGGCCACGGCGATGGCCCGACCGATCCCGGCATTGGCGCCGGTCACCAAAGCGGTCTTGCCCGCCAGGGAAAACGGGTTCATCGCAAATCCCCTATCGCTATCATATCCATGTCCTTGTAATCGACGTTGTCGCCCGCCATCGCCCAGCAAAAGCTGTAGCTGCCGGTGCCCACACCACAATGGATCGACCAGGGGGGCGAAATCACCGCCTCTTCGTTGGCCATCACGATATGGCGCGTTTCCTGCGGCGCACCCATGAAATGGAACACCCGCTGTTCCGGGTCGAGGTCAAAATACAGATACGCCTCCATCCGCCGGTCGTGGACATGGGCGGGCATGGTGTTCCACACCGACCCGCCTTGGAACATCGTATAGCCCATGACAAGCTGACAGGTCTCCATCACATCGGGGTGGATGAATTGATAGATCGTGCGGGCGTTCGCCGTTTCCGCCGCGCCCATCCTGACCTGCCGCGCATCGCCCAGCGTCAGCAGGCGGTCGGGCAGGCTCCGGTGTGCCGGGGCCGACAGGATGTAAAACCGTCCCGGCCCCTCGAAGGTGATCGGGCCCGCCCCCATGCCGAGGTACAGAACATCGCCCCGCCCCATGGCGTGGGTCTTGCCGCCAGCCGAGACCATTGCCGCAGCGCCGATGTTCAGCACCCCCATTTCGCGCCGATCCAGAAGCGATGGCGTGCCCGCCTCGGCCACGGCATCCAGAACCAGCGGCGCGTCGCCCGGCACCGCGCCACCGACGATCATCCGGTCGTAATGGGTATAGGCCAGGGTCAGGGCACCGCTGCGGAACAAATCGCCCAAATGGAAGTTGGCGCGCAATCCGGTGGTGTCCAGGGTGCGGGTCTGGTCCGGGCTGACGGCGTAAAACGACGTGACACGCAACATGGGGCGTCCTTTCAGAGGAAATCGGCGCGACGCGGCGCAAAGCAATCGATCAACGTGCCGGGGTCAAGACACAGACAGCCATGCATCGCCCGGCTGGCAACAACAAGGCTGTCACCCGGCCCCACCTCGGTTTCAACGTCATCGACCGTGAACCGGAACCGCCCGGATTCGACATAGGTCGATTGCACATGGGGGTGGTTGTGCGGCTGGCCCATGGCCCCCGCCTGAAACCGAAAGGCCACGACCATCAGATCGGGATGATCTGCCAGCACCTGTCGGGTGACGCCCGGACCGGTATCGACAACAGGAAACTGCGACATGGGTGCTGGCCTTTCTCGGAAAGATGAGAACGCCGCTATGTCAGCAGGTCAGTTTCGTCAATCCCGGATTTGCCCGGAGGATGCGGTCACAGATCGCGCAACAGCATGTCGTCGCGCAGCGGCACCGTCTGCCGCTCGATCATCCGGTGCACCACCGGCCCGCCCGCCCCCCGGTGCAGGGCGCGCAGCCGGTCGGCCAAGGCGGCATCGGCAAGGGTGCGCCTTTCGTTGTGGCGGATGTATTCGCCCCATGTCGGCACATGATAGCTTTCGCTCCAATGTTCGGGGTGCTGAAGATCGCGCAGCAGCACCCATTGTTGCGCCCCGTCGCGGATGCGCACGCGGCGCCGCTGGGCCATCGCTGACAGAAACTCGGGCACGTCCTGCTGGGCGATCTCGTAATCCACCATCACCAACACCGGCCCGCTGCGATAACTGAGATCGAACCGCAGCGCCGGTTCACGGAACCGGTTCAGCGGATCAAGGTTCAGCCCCGAAAATTCGGGCAGGGGCAGGCGCAACCCGATCAGTGCCCCCAACACCAGAAGCACCGCCGCCACGGCCAGGGCGGCTCCGGGCCCGCTGCGTTCGGCCATGAGGCCCCAGATCAGGCTGCCCCCTGCCATGCCGCCAAAAGTGCCCGTCTGGTAAAGCGCCAGAACCCGCCCGACCACCCAGCGCGGCGTCGATAGCTGAATCGTCACGTTGAACATCGACAGGACGATCACCCAGCACGCCCCGGTCAGCAACAGCGCCGCACCCGACGCAACCGCGCTGGGGCTGAACCCCAGAACAACACAGCCGACCCCATACAGCACAAAGGCGCCGCGCGTGATGGTTTCGTTGTTGAACCGGTCGCGCAACCGCGCACTGGTCAGCGCCCCCGCCACGGCCCCGAGGCCGAAACACCCCAGCAGAACGCCATAGACAAAGGCATTGCCCTGCAACGTTTCGCGCACCACCACCGGCAAAAGCGCCAACAGGGCAATCGCCGCCAGGCCGAACCAGAACCCCCGCAGGATCACCCGCAACAGGTTGGGCGACATGGCGACATAGCGCAGACCGGCGGCAAAGGCGCTGCCCATCGGCTCGCGCGGCAGATGCGTGTCGCGCACCGGGGCCTTCCAGCGCAGCAGCGCCAGGATGATTGCCACATAACTGAACGCATTCACCGCAAACGCCGCCGCCGCCCCGGCCAGCGCGACAATGGCCCCACCGGCCGCCGGCCCGATGCTGCGCATCAGGTTGAAGCCCATGCTGTTCAACGACACCGCAGCGGGCAGTTCTTCGCGCGTCACGATATCGCCCATCGTCGCCTGCCATGACGGATTGTGCAGCGCGGTGCCACAGCCGATCAGGAACGTGAAGCCCAGCAACAGCCACGGCGACAGCCACCCGTTCAGCGCCATGAAGGTCAGCGTGACAGACACCACAAACATGAACCCCTGGGCAATCAGCATGACGCGGCGGCGGTCGAAATTATCGGCAAACACCCCCGCCATCAAGGAAAACACCATGATCGGCAGGGTGACCGACCCCTGCACCAGCGCCACCATGCTTTGCGAGTTGGACAGCGATGTCATCAGCCAGGCCGCCCCCACCGCCTGTACCAGCCCGCCGAAATTCGACGCCAGCGACGCAACCCAGAGCGACCGGAAGGTCTGGTTGCGAAACAGGATCAGGGGCGACGGGCGATCGGGCACGGAAACACCTTTTTGCGCGGCGGCGGCGGCAGGCCGGGCCGCCACAACACCTGGCCAAGTGTTAGGGCCATTGCCCGCCGTTGGCCAGAGCCGGGCGCGCCCGCCCTGTTCGCCGACAGGATCAGCCGACGCCTGCCATCAAAGCCGGGTCAAGTGATCCAGCACCCGCCCCGCACAGGCGGCCGTGTCGCGCCAACCGGGCAGTTGCGCCCCCGCTGCCGCCGCTGCCCGTGCCATCTGACGCCGCAGCGCGCCATCCTGCAACAGGCTGTCGAGGGCACGGGCAAAAGCCTCGGGCGCATCGGGGGGCACCAGAAGGCCCGCCTCGGGCGGCACTGTGTCAGGCACGGCACCGGTGCGGCAACTGACGATCGGCAGGCCATGCGACAATGCCTCGTCAAACACGATGCCATAGCCCTCGTAGCGGGTGGCCAGTGCAAATATGCTGGCCTGCGCGTAAAGCCCTGCCAGATCCGCCGCCGAAACCCGCCCGGCAAACCGCACCCGCCGGTTCAGCCCCAGCGCCAGCAACTGGCGCGCCAGCGCCGCACTATGCGCCGCGTCATATGTGCCGCCGACAATCACCGCCTGCCACGCCGCCCCCTGAATCTGCGCCAGCGCAGCCAGTAAAACATCGTGCCCCTTGCGCGGATGCTGGATGCCCACCGCCAGGATCAGCGGCGGATCGATTGGCGCGGGCCGCACCATTGGCCGGTCGGTTCCAGGCCGGGCAATGGTGATGCGCCCCGGCGCAACGTCATATTGCGCCACAAGGGTGGCGGCGGTGTGCGGGCTGGGCACCAGAACATGGGCCATCAGGGCCAGATTGGCCCGTTCGCTGGCAAACAACTGGGCCCGCCGCGCCGCGCCCAGCCCCTGTTCCAGCGCCAGCGGGTGATGCACCATTGCCACCATCGGCGCGCGAACCCGGGCCAGCCCTGCGGTATCAGCCGCGCCCGAGATGAACCCATCGAGAATCAGCGCACGCGCGGGTTCCACCGCGCACAGCCGGTTGATGGCATCCTCCATGTCGCCCACCGTTGGATCGGGCCAGGACGCGCCCAGCTGGATATGCGCCACAGCGCGGCCCTGTGCGCGCAACCCTTCCAGCAGCCGCCGTTCATAGATGTAACCGCCGGTCAGGGTGGTCAGATCACCGGGAATCGCAAAGGCGGCGGCGCGCAGGGTCATGCCAACTGCTCGGGCGCATAGGTGCGCAGCACCCGCGCCTCGACCAGCCCCACCGCGCCATAGCCCAGCGCCGACAAGGCCGACACGATCACAACCGCGCTCCACAACATGTTGTAATCGGACAAGGACGCCGACAGCGCCATCAGGCTGCCGATGCCCTTGCCCGTTGCCAGCCACTCGACGACTGTCACCGCGAGGATCGCGGCGGGCACGTTCATCCGCGCCGCCGCGAAAAACGCCGGCGCCATGGCCGGGATGCCCACCCGCACCAGCCGCGCCACCGGTCCGGCGGCATAGCTGCGCATCACGTCCATCACCTGCCCCGGCGCGCGGCCCAGCCCGTGCAGGCAGGCGACAAAGGTGGGGAAAAACACCATCACCGCCACCAGAACGACCGTGCCCACCGCGCCCCGCCCCAGCAGCAGCACCACCAAAGGCGCCGTGGTCACGATCGGCACTGATCGCAACGCAATGGCCAGCGGCATCACCAGACCAGCCAGCCCCGGCACCAGCACCAGCAAAATCGCCAATCCCGCGCCCGCCACCAGCCCGGCCAGATAGCCCGGCACCAGAAACACCGCCGTTTCGGCCAATGCCGCAAACAGCGTGGCGCGGGTTGCCGCCGCATCGGGGGCGAGGACCAGCGCCTCAAACACATCAGCGGGGCGCTTGGCGAAAAACCGGCTGAGGCCCGCCCATTCCAGCGCCCCCCACCACAGCACAAGGGCAATGCCGGTGACGATTGCAATGTCACCCACCGCTGCGAACGGCCGGCGCGCCCCGGCCAGCGGCGGCGCTGCCAAAATCACCGGCGGATCATCGCGCAGCACCCGCCGCGCGACCCACCCAAGAGCCAGATAGGCGGCAATCGCCACAGCGGTGGCAACGCTGGCCAAGGCCCAGGTCATCGGCACGTCAAGGGCGCGCATTGCCCGGATGGTCAGCACGCCCATGCCCCGCTCGGCGCCGGTGAATTCACCCACCATCGCGCCCAGAAACGCCGCCGGCGCGGCAATCTGCAACCCGGCGAACAGATAAGGCAGCGCCGCCACCGCGCGCACATGCACCAGCGCCGACCACCGCCCCCGCCCATAGCTGCGCACCAGATCAAACCAGCTGGCCGGCACTGCCCGCAGCCCGACCAACAGTGGGATCAGCGTGGTGTAATACACCGCAAGCGCCGCCAACAGGATCTGTGGCCAGGGTCCGGGGCCGAAAAACACCCGCAGGATCGGCCCCGTCGCCACCAGCGGCAGGCAGAACACCAACAGGGCAAGGCCAGTCACCACCCCCTGACTGCGCGGCCACACCACGGCCACCGCAGCCAGCCCCAGCGCCGCCAGATTGCCCAGAAGAAACCCCACCGCCGCGTGGCCCAGCGTGACCGCAAGGGCCCGCCCCAACAGCCCGGCGTTGTTGGCGATATACACCACCACCTCGGACGGGGCGGCCAGAACATAAGCGCCACTCAGCCCCCGCGCGGCGGTTTCCCACAGCGCCAGAAAGCCGATCAGCGCCAGCGCCGTGGCAAACCCACCCCGCGCCGGGGCCGCCACAACAGCCGCCATCGTCATTGCGCAGCCAACGGCGGTTCGCGCGTCACCATGCCACGGGACAGGGCGGCAAACACCCGGTCGGTCAGCGCGTCAAATTCGGCGCTGCGCCCCAGATCGGGGTCGCGCGGGCGCGGCAGGTCCACCGCAATATCCTCGATCACTTCTGCCGGACGGGCGGACAACACGATGATCCGATCCGACAGCATAACCGCCTCGCTCACCGAATGGGTGACCAGAACGGTGGTGGTGCCCCGCGCCTCCCAGATCCGCGGCAGATCCTGGGCCAGTTGCTGACGCGTCAATTCATCCACCGCGCCGAACGGTTCATCCAACAGCAACAGCCCCGGCCCGGTGGCCAGTGCGCGGGCAATGGCAGCCCTCTGGCGCATTCCGCCGGACAAGGCCGCAGGGCGGACGTCGGCAAAGCCATCCAACCCCACAAGGCGGATCAGCTGATCCACATCCCGGTCCACCACCGGATGCCGCGCCAGCCCTAGGGCCAGTTCGATGTTGCCGCGCACCGTGCGCCACGGCAGCAGCGACGGATCCTGAAACGCCACCGCCAGACCGGCCCGTGCCAGCGTGTCAGCCGGCGGCGCACCGCCGATTTCAACGCGCCCGATGCTGGGCGTCTCCAACCCAGAGATCAGCCGCAGCAAAGTGGATTTGCCACAGCCGGACGGACCGACCAGCGCGGTGGTGTGGCCCGCCTGAAACGTCAGGTCGATCGGGCACAGCGCCGCTGTGCCATCCGGAAACGTCTTGCCAAGACCGGTGCAGACAATGCCCGGCGGCGGCCTGTCGTCACGCGCCATGAACCTCTTCCAAAATCGAACGGTCCCACAAGTCGGGCGTCACTGGGCGCCCCAGCAAGGCAAGGGTTTCGATGTTGGCGGCCACGGTTTCATCGCTCCACCAGCCAAACCCATTGGCGTCGGTCAGATCGGAAAACATCAGCGGCACCTGCCGTGTGGCCTGCAATTTCTGGGTCGGCAGATCCAGCCCGGCATCGGGGAACATCCGCACCGTCAGGTCGGCTGCGGCGTCGGTGTCGGCGCGATAGGCATCCCACCCGCGCACTTCCCCGGCCATCAGCGCCACCAGATCGGCCCGGTGGTTGGCGATGCTGTCATCGGTGGCGATATAGGTCTGCGAATGCAGCGCATAGCCATGGTCGGCCAACAGCATCGTCACGCTGTCCACGCCCTGCATCGCCATCGCCACCGGCAGATCGGTTTCCCAGCACAACAGGCAATCCACCTCGCCCGCCAACAGCGGTTGCGCCGAATACTGGGTCGGGATCACCTCGATCGCCGCGACATCCACGCCATTCAGGGTGCACAGCGCCTGCAACACCGGCATGTTGGCCAAGGCCATGCCGATCCTCTTGCCCACCAGATCGGCGGGGGTGTTCACCGGATTTACGGGCAGCGACGCCACGACAAACGGGTTTTTCTGCATCGCCACGCCAAGGATTTTGAAAGGCGCGCCCTGCGCCACGGCGGCGGCAGTGTAATCGGCGGCGGAAATGCCGATCAGCGCCGTGCCCGATACAACCGGCGGTTCCACCGGCGCGTTCGGACCGCCCGACAACAGCGCCACCTCCAGCCCGGCCTCACGCCAGAACCCCCGGTCCTGCGCGATGTAACTGCCGCCAAACTGCACCGAGTGCAGCCAGGACAGTTGCAGCGCTACCGCTGTTTGCGCCTGTGCCCGCCGTGGCCCAAGGCCCAGCGAGGCGGCACCCAGCCCAGCAGCCCCAGTGGCAAGAAGGCGGCGTCGGGAAAACGTGGATGTCATGGTCTGTCCTATCCTCGAAACCTATCCTCGAAAACTACCGACAAGTCTAAGTCGGGTCCGCCGGTTGGCAAGCTTTGCATTGTAGAAACCCGCTGGTCAGGGATCAACACGCCGCTGTGCCTTCCGTTTCACCGTCTGCGCCTTTGGCCGCAGCCACAACGGCACGACACCGGGCACAACGGCCACAAGAAAGGCGAGACCAAAGGCAATGCTGGCGGCAAGCCCTTGCGCCGCCGTTGCCCCGGCGATGGGAAACAGCGCCGCCGCGGCCCCTTCGCGCAGGCCCCAGCCACTGACTGAAATCGGGATCAGCATGGTGAACAGGATCAGCGGCACCAGCGCCATCACCGCCACCGGTGACAGCACAGCCCCTACTGCATGGGCGCAAAAGCCAAAGGCGGCGAGGTTGCACAGCGTCGTCGCGGCGCTGAGCCCCACCTGAGCGGGCAGAACCCCGCGCGCCGTCAAAGCGGCGGCCAGGGCCCGCCAGAATCCGCGCACGCCCTGCCCCAACCGGCCCGGCAGCCGCACAGCCGCCCACAGCACACCCGGCAGCGCCAGCCCCCCCGCGACAATCAGCATCACCGGCCCAAGCGCCCAGGCAGGCCAATCCACCCCGCCGGGCCGGGCCAGAGTGACCCCAAAGGCCAGCGTCATCACCACAAACATCGCGATCTGCCCGGCCAGCCGCTCAAACACCACGGCCTGCCCGGCGGCCAACAGCCCCGCCTGCCCCCGGCTGCGCACTGCGCGCCCGGCATCGCCAATCATGCCACCCGGCAGCGACTGGTTGACGATCTGCGACAGATAGTATTCGCCAATCGCCCGCCGCCGCGACAGCACAATTCCAAGCGCCCCGGCGGTCAGCCGCCAACGCAGTGCGGAAAACAGCGTTTGCAGGGTCAACGCGGCCAGTGCAGCCAACAGCCACCAAGGATCAGCCCGCGCCAGAATGGCCAGCGCAGCAGGCCCGTCTGCCACATGCCACAGCACCGCCAACAGGGCGAACGCCATGGCGATCTGCACCGCCCGGATCAGCCGGGGTGGCAGGGGGCGGCGCAGGATCATCCCGCCGCCCCGTCTGATGGCGCTGTCGAAAACGCCCGCAACAACCGGTCGCGCATCCGGTCCATCGGCACCACCGACGTTTCGGGCGCCGGGATCATCCCGCGCGTCCAGCCCCAGTCAGCCACCCGATCAACCAGATCAGCGGGGCCGATCACATGCACAGGCACATCGGGCCGGTCGTCCAGCGCGACAAACCCCGCCGCCTGATGATCGCCCACCACAAAGATCAGTGGCGGATCATCGGCATGGCGCGCCGCATAGTCGATCACCGTGCGCAGGGCATAATCAATCGACAGGCGGTACTGGGCGCGCACTCTGTCGCGATCGCGCCACACCACATCGGGCGGGTCACCCGCCATGGCCATCGCATCGAAAATCCGCCCGTCGCCGACATCGCCCCAAGGCACAAGATCGGGCACAGGCACCCATGGCGCATGGGACGACGCCAAAACCACCTGCGCAAACAGCGGCCGCCCATCGCCCTGCCCGCTGCGCAACAGCCGGTCCAGCGCCGTCAGGGTGAATTGATCCGGCATCGTCACCCAGTTGAACGGCAAACCCCTGTAGCCCAGACCGGCCGCCGCCAGCACGGTGTCAAACCCCATGACATCGGCCTCGGGCCAGGGCAGCGTGATCTGCGGCATCACCGCCGCCGTGCGAAACCCCGACCGCGCGGCGATGTGGAACAGCGTTTCCCGCCCGCTGACCAGCGCAGCGCGATACCGCGGCTGATCGTTGATCCACAGCCCGTTGGCAAAGGTCGCATGAGCCAGCCAGCTTTGGCCGCCCCGCGTCGGCGACGCCACAAACCCCGACCGCGTGGTCAGCCCCAATTCCGCAAGCCGCGCCGCACCATCGGCCAGCGTGGCGCGGTGCAGGTCGGCATACAGCGGTATGTCCAGACTGGCCCGGCCATAACTTTCAACGAACACAATCAGGACATCGCGGTCGATCCTGTCCAGCACTGTGTCGGCGGCGGCAAACGGGTCGGTCGCGGCGGTGGCGGCGAACAGGCGCAGCTCGGCCAGGGTGGTGCGCACCTGGTTCACCCGCTCGGCCCCGACGCGGGCGGTAAAGGCCGCGCCCGGCGGATCAAAGGGCAAAGGCCAGCGATACATCGCCTGGCCGATCTCGGCCACCGCGAGAGCGCCCGCCAGAACCGCCGCCGCCCCTGATACCGCACGCCAGGGCCACGCTATGCGCACCCGCGCCCAAACCCCGGTGGCCCACCAGGCCAGAACAGCCGCCCCCGCAAGACCCAGCGCCGCCATTAACACCGCACCAAAGGTGACCGCCACGCCGACAGAGCCCAGCAGCAGCCGCACCCCCGCCCCGATCAACGGCAAATCGCCCACCACGTTGAAACCGCGCCCAAAGGCGGTGAACATGCCGTGGTCCGCCCCCTTCAGCACCGCGATCACGATCAGCGCCGCCACCAAAACGCCGCGCACGGCAAAACCCGCACGGCCCCGCCCCAGCGCGACAAGACCAAACAGGATGACCGGCAACTCAAGCGGAAAAAGCCACAACGCGCCCCAGGTCATCGCCGCCGGGTGGTTCGGTTGTATCAGGATCAGGTGCAGCACAACCGCCGCCCCAACCAGCCGGGCAAGATGGGCCACGCCCGGTCTCACCCGCGAACCCGCCACAGCCAGATGATGTCGCGCCCGAAGGACCAGGCCAGCGCAAGCGCCGCGAACACCGCCAGAATGCCCCCCGCGACGCCGCCCATAAACGGCAGTTGCAGCGCGATCAGCAGAGCCATCTGCACCACGCAGACCACTTTGCGCCCAAAACGCTCTGGCAAAGGCGCCGCCAGCCACGGCCAGATCAGCCCCCCCGCCACAAAGCCATAGCGGGGCATCCCAAGGATCAGCACGACAGGCCCGGCGCTGTCGCCCCGCCAGGCCAGAAGCGCCAGACACAGCGCCAGCGCGGCATCCACCTCCATGTCGAACCGCGCGCCGAAAGCCGAAACGCGCCCCTCATACCGGGCCAGCCAGCCGTCCAGCCCATCCAGCGCCAACGCCAGGGCCGCGACACAGAACACCGCCCACGGCACCTCGGCGCCCGCCACCAGCGGGCCGGTCAACGCCGCAACCGCCACAAGCCGCCCCAAGGTCACCGCATTGCACAAGCCCAGCGTCGGATATGCAAACGTCCGGCGCAGAAAGAACCCGGCCAGCGCCACGGCACCGCCATAAGCAAGCATCGGCACAGCGACCGCCAATGGCTGCGCCAAGCCCAACACCACGGTAACGAGCAACACGAGCGGACCAAGCCCCGCAAGGGCCCACAGTCCGAACTGAACCGACGGAGGGGCGGACCACGGAAACCGCCGGGACCGGGACAAAAGAGCAGAATATGTATAAGCCATTGGATTGAAGATAGTTTGCCACGACACAGATCAAGGCCACAGCGATGCACCTTGATTTGTCATCGGTACGGTCTAGGCTCGCGATCAGGAAAACACGACAAGGAGGATAGTGCAATGACCTATCGTTGGCCAGCCCGGCTGTTGCACTGGGGGATGGCCCTTCTTGTGCTGGCAATGATCCCGGTGGGCCTAGTCATGGTGCAACAGGGGCTGAACCGCCCGGTCCAGAACGCACTGTATCTGTTTCACAAAAATGTCGGCGTGCTGTTGCTCCTGCTGATTGGGCTGCGCCTGCTGTACCGGTGGCGCCACAGGCCGCCGCCTTTGCCCGCCACGGTGCCCGGCTGGCAAAGGCGGGTGGCGGCCCTCAGCCATGGCGCGTTGTATCTGCTGTTGGTGGTGATGCCGGTGGCGGGGTATGTGCGGGTGCGGGCCGGGGGGTTTCCGATCGAAATGCTCGACGCCATGGGCATCGGCAGCTTCGTCCCCCGATCAAAGCCACTGGCCGAGCTGGCGCAGACCATCCATTATTTCGGCGGCCTCGCCCTGATCGCGCTGATCGCGGTGCACATTGCCGCCGCCCTGCATCACGCAGTGTTGAAAGGCGACGGCGTTTTTGCCCGCATCTGGCCGCCCCTTGGCCGGGCCGGACGGCACCGCTGATCAGCCCAGCTGCACCGTCGCGCGCAAAGGCCGGTGATCCGATGTGGCACGGATGCCCTGCCCGTCCAGCACCTGCACCAAGGTGACACGCCCCGGTGCCGTGGTCAGCACCCGATCCAGCGGCAGAACTGGCCGGCGGATCGGAAAGGTCGCCCGCGCCGGGCCGTAAAACCGCCGACCTATCACCGCCGCCGACAGGGCAAGCCCACCCCAGGGGCGCCATTCGTTCAGATCACCACACAGGATGGTCTGCCGCAGATCGCGGCGCGCCAAATGCTGGCCGATGGTGCGCAACTGCGCCATGCGCAACACTTGGGACAGCGACAGATGCGTGCCGATCAGCCGCAGCGGACAGCCCGCCTTGACCACATCGGCAATCACCGCGCCCCGGTGGCAGTGGCCCGGCAGATCCAGCAGCGCCACATCCTGCACCGTCAGTCCCGGCGCCAGAAACAGCACCACCCCCAGAAATCCGTGGCTGTCCGGGCCCCAGCGCGTTGCGCCATCGCGGTGCAGGCAGGCCAGACCGCTGGCCGTTTCCAGCCGGGCAATGTCCAGCAGGCCCGCGTGTGGCGGCGTTTCGCCATCCGCTTCGGTCAGGATCAGCGCGTCGGTGCCGGGCGACCACACCTCGGACAACAGCACATCCAGCGTGCGGCGCGGGTCGATCACCCCGTCATTGCCCCGTGCGCGGTGGATGTTCCAGGTCAGACAGCGCAGGGCCCGCCCTGCGGCCGTTGCCCGCACCGCGGCGCACATCCCCTCAGCCCCCCGCATAACCGAACATCCGTGGCAGCCACAGCACCACCCCCGGCGCCAGCGCCAGCCACAACAGCGCAATCAGCAGCACCCCCAGAAACGGCCAGATCTCACCGATGATCTCGGACAGCGGAATTCGCGTCACTGCATTGATTACGAACAGAAGAATGCCGTAGGGCGGTGTAATCAGCCCGATCATGCAGTTGATCACCGCGACCACCCCGAAATGCACCAGATCAATTCCCAACTCGCGGGCCGCGGGCAGGAACAGCGGAATGATCACCAGAATGATCGTCGTCGCATCCAGAACACAGCCCAGCACCAACAGAACCAGCATCACCCCCAGCATGAAGCCGACCGGCGACACGTCCAGCCCGGTCAGATGCACGGCCAAAAGGCCGGGAATGTTTTCCGATGCCACAACATAGTTCAGGATCAGCGCACCCCCGATCACCAGCCCCACGGCGGCGGACGACCGCGCACTGTCCACCAGAATGTCGAACAGCGCCCGCAAACTCAGCGCGCGATAGAACAGCGCCGACAGCACAAGGGCATAAAACGCCGCCACCGCCGCCGCCTCGGTCGGCGTGGTGACCCCGCCATATATGCCGTACAGCAAAATCGCCGGCATCAGCAGCGCCGGAAAGGCGTTTGCGGTGCGCCGTGGCAACTCGGCCAGCGGCACCGGCGCTTCCAACGCAAACCCCCGGCGCCGCGCCAGAACGGCATTCATCGCCATAAGTACAACACCCATGATCAGCCCCGGCACGATGCCGCCCAGAAACAGGTATCCGATCGACGTGTTCGAGACGAGAGCATACAGAACCATCGGAATCGACGGCGGAATGATCGGCCCGATGGTGGCCGAAGCCGCAGTGATCGCGGCGGCATAGCCGCGCGGGTACTGGCCAGTTTTCGTCATCATCTGGATGATGATCTTGCCGATTCCGGCGGCATCGGCCACGGCCGACCCGGACATGCCGGAAAAGATCAGCGAGGCGACGACATTGACATGGCCCAGCCCGCCGCGAAACCGCCCCACCAAGGCCACGCAGAACGACAACAGCCGATCGGAAATCGTGCCCGCGTTCATGATGTTGGCGGCAACGATGAACAGCGGCACCGCCAACAGGATGAAACTGTTGTACATCCCGTCCATCAGAACCTTGCCGGCGATGCCGATCCCCTGCCCCGCCGCCGCCAGATAGGCGAAGGCGCCGATCAGGATGGCATAGGCGATGGGCGCACCAATCCCGGCCAGCCCGAACATCACGGCCAGACAGATCGCAAACTCAAAGGTCATGCGCCGTGCTCCGGGTCGTCCACACCGTGCCGGAACGCGCGCCACACCGCCCAGCCATAGCGCGCGCCAACCACGGCCAGAAACAGAAAATAAACCGAATAGATGTCGCGCATCCTGATCCAGTCACCGAACACCTGGGACAGCGTGGCGGTTTTCTTCAGCCGCAGGATATGGAACTTTTCCCAGGTCGGCCCGATTGACACGATCAGCCCGATACAGATGGCCAGCCCGGCAATGATGGCGAACCAGCGCCGCACCGACGGGCGCACCGCGAGATACAGAATGTCGAACGTCACATGGTCGCGCGGGCGCACCACAAAGGCATTGCCCCAGAACACCAGCCAGACCCACAGCAACAGGCAAAACTCCAGCGTCCAGCCATAGCGTGACGGGTCAAACAGCGGCACAGCCTGGGCCAGCCCCTCGACCCGCGCCAGATAGCGCACGGCGATCTGCAACACGAAGGTCAGGAACATCAGCGCCATGAAGGCGGCGGCAACCGCCTGGGCCAGGGTGCGCAGGGTGGCAAGGGGTGTCATGCAAAGGGTCCGCAGGGCGCAGGGGGAAAGGCCGCAAGCCGCCTTTCCCCGGATTCAGATCAGGCTCAGTTGCCCAGGGCGTTGATCCGTTCCAGCACGCCCTCGGGCCAGGATGCGGCAAATTCGGAACCGACATACTGTTGCTGCACATGGCTGCGGAAGGCGGCCAGATCGGGTTCGTACACATCCAGCCCCTTCTCCTCCAGGAATGACACCAGTTCTTCCTCCTTGGCCAACTGACCGATGCGCGCGGTTTCGGCGGCATCGACGGCGGCCTGTTGGACGGTGGCCTGTTGGTCCGGGGTGAGATCATCCCAAACCGCCTTGGAAAAGGCGACATAGTTCAGGTCCACCAGATGCGATGTCAGAACCACCTGTTTTGTCACCTCGAAGAACTTGGCATCCACCACGGTGGGCAGGGGATTGTCCTGTCCATCCACCGATCCGGTCTGCAACGCGGTATAGATTTCGGTGAACGCCATCGGCGTCGGGTTCGCGCCCAGGGCACGGCCGAGGAATTGCCAGGCATCGGTGCCGGGCATCCGCAGGTTGACACCGGCCAGATCGGCCGGGGTTGTCACCGTCAGGTCATCCTTGGACTGGCGCAGGTTCACATGGCGGCGGCCCAGATACATCACCGCCAACAGTTTGACCCCCAGTTCATCCTCGACGGTTTTCTTGAACGGGTCCATCAGCGCATCGTTGAACACCGCCACCTGATGCGCCGCATCCTGATGCACATAGCCGGTGGCAAAGATCGAGAATTCCGGGAAAAACTGCGCCAGTTCCTGCGCCGAGGCGATGGACATTTCCAGATCGCCCGAGGCAATCGCCTCAAGCTCGGAATTCTGCGCGATCAGCGATGCGTTGTAATGCGGCTGATAGGTGGCAAATCCGGCCACGGCGGGCGCGAACACCCCGGCCAACGCAACCGAGCGTTGATCGGTTTCCGACGCCGGGGTGGACATGCGCAGGGTAATCTTGTCCTGCGCCAGGGTCATTGTGGGGGTGGCCAGAGCGGCCGCGCACAGCGCGATCATCGCGCGGCGGGTGAAACGGGTCGTCATGGTGTGTCTCCTCCTCGTGTGGTGCGGTGCGTTGACCGCCTTTTCCCGGACATCGTCCGGGGAATTTCTGTCACATGCCAAGCGCGCGGCGCTTGGCGCTGTCGATATGGGCGTGCATCGCTGCGACGGCGCGCGGGGCATCCCGCGCCACCAGCGCATCAATCACCGCCAGATGTTCATCCATCACCGAAACCGCCAGCTCTGGCAGCATCCGTGTATCGGAATTGCGGATCAACCGCATCTTTATCGCATTGACGCGATGAATGTCGGAAATGATCCGGTTGCGCATGGCATCCACCACCCGGTCATGAAACCCCCAGTCCAGCCTTTGGGCCTGTTCCAGCAATGTGGGCGACAGCCCCTCCAGCGCCTTTTGCCGGATCTCGCGGTGCGCCGCGGCAATCCCGGCGATTTCGGCATCGGTGGCGTCGGCACAGAATACGGCAACCGCCTCGGCCTCAAGGATATGGCGCAGTTGAAACGCATTGCGCACCAGATCCAGATCAATGCTCAGCACCTTCAGACCGCGTTTGGGCACCGTCTGGATCAGCCCATCCGCCTCAAGCCGGGGAATCATTTCGCGAATCGCACCCAATGGCATCCCCGTCAGATCCACCAGCTCGCGTTGCGACACGATCTGCCCGGGCACGATATCCTGCGCCAAAAGCTTTGCTGTAAAGCTGGAATAGGCATGATCGCGCGCCCGTGGATCGGTGGCCGCTTTAGGCACCCGCCGGATCAGCCGCAGTGGCCAGAACCACGGCGCGCGCCGCATCGACCAGCGGCGCCAAGGGCGGGCGCAGCCGTTCCCAGACGGCGTTGCCGGTCTGGTGCGCCATCAACGCCTTGACCGCCGCGATCACCGGCCCCGCGACGACCGCATCCACCTGCCGCGACAGCGCCACATCCTCGACCGCCGTGTCGAACAGCGCGCGCAGCCGCGCCGGGTGCAGGTTGGCCATGCCACAGATCGACCCCGCCGCGCCCAACGGCAGCGCCCGGTGCAACAATCGTTCATCCCCCACCAGAACCGGAATCCCGCCCCATACCAACAGGCGTTCGGTGTTTTCCCAACTGCCCGAACTGTCCTTCAACGCGATCACCCGATCCGGGAAATCGCGGCGCAGCCCGGTGACCAGATCGAACGAAAGCGGTACGCCGGTGATCTGCGGAATGTGGTACAAAATGAACTTTGCCCGCGGATCGGCCTGCGCGAACAACGCCGCGTGCCAGGCCCGCAGCCCCACATCGCCCGGCGCCGGAAAATAGAATGGCGGCAACAGCAGGAAGGTGTCGATGCCAAAGAACAGGGCCTGATCGATTTGCGCCAACACATCGCCCAAGGACGTTGCGCAAAGGCCGGCAAATATCCGGTCCTCCGTGAGGCCGGCGCTCAGCAGGGCCGCCATCGCAACAGCCCGTTCGCCCAGCGCGATCGACGCCCCTTCGCCCGTGGTGCCGAACAGCGTGACACCATGGGCCCCCTTGGCCAAGACATCGCGGGCATGATCCGCCAAAAGCGCCGTGTCGATTGCACCCTCTGCGGTGAACGGCGTCAGAAGCGCGACCGAGATTCCGATTCGGGTCATGGATCTGTCCTGTTGTTGCGTCACCCACATATTACCCGGTACGCGTTGACAGTAAAGCTGACATGTCAGATGTTGATCAAAAATACACCGCAAAGGCCCCTGCCATGCCCCTTGTCGTCTGCGGCGGCCTGATTACCGTCGATTTCATTTTTGAAACCCCGGCCTTTCCGGTCGAAGGCACCAAAAACCGCGCCACCGCCGCGCAAATGGTGGCCGGGGGTGGGGCGTTCTATGCTGCTTCGGCCATTGTCGCCCTGGGCGGGCGGGCCAGTCTCGCGGGGGCGGTCGGCGAGGATGCGCTGGCCGATGTGGTGCGCGCGGCCCTGGCGGCGCGGGGCATCGACGGCACCCATGTGCAAACCTGCGCCGGGGTGGGCACCGCACGATCCGCCGTGATCATCACCGCCGATGGCGAACGCACCATCGTCAACCACCGCGACGATGCGCTGTTTTCCAGCCCTGCTGCCCTGCCCGCCACGTTTGACGCCGCCTTGAGCGACACACGCTGGCCCTCGGGCGCTGCGGCCCTGATGCAGGCTGCGCGGCAGGCGGGCAAGCCGGGTGTGCTGGACGCGGAAAGCCCGGTGCGTCTGGCCCGCGACGCCCTGCACAGCGCCAGCCATGTGGTGTTTTCCCAACAGGGCTTGCGTGATTATGCCGGGGCCTGCGATGCCACCGCGCTGGCCGATGTGGCGCGTGCCTTGGGTGTCTTTGTGGCGGTAACGCGGGGCGCCCTGCCCGTACTGTGGCACCAACGCGACACAGCGGGCCAAAGCGCACCGATTGCGGTGCGCCCGGTGGATACCCTGGGCGCAGGCGACGTGTGGCACGGCGCCTTTGCATTGGCCCTCGCCGAGAGCCAGGACGAGGACGCGGCGCTGCTCAACGCCAATGCCGCCGCCGCCTGCAAGGTG
>JAACUH010000164.1 GCA_009993005.1 Rhodobacterales bacterium | reverse complement strand
GGTCGCCGCCGACAAGTAAGGCCCTCAGCCGTCGCGTCGCCGCCAGAACCAGGCGGCGACCAGCGCGAACAGGATGTGGCCCCAGAGCGCGACCCAGGTGATGCCGGTGAACCCCAGGAACGGCGGGTTCCCGGCGACCAGCGTCGCCATGAAATAGAGCGCGAAAATCCACAGCGCCACGCCATAGGCGGCGGCGACCGCGAGCCAGGGCAGGCGCGGCGCGAAGCGCGCCGCCAGCGGCTCAGCGAACAGCGCATAGCCCAGCGGATAGGCCAGCAGCCCGGCGAACACATGCAGCCCGTGCCCCAGGCCAAGGCGGTTCGCGACCGCCGCCTCGACGCCGCCGACGACGCCGATCACCTGCGTCGCCAGCGGCACGGGGGCGAGCTTCGAGCCCAGCGTCGGCACGATCCCGCCCAGCAGCGGGCTGAGCGTCTGGCCGAAGAAGTCGAACGCCACGGTGGCGACGGCGCCGCTGACAAGGATCGCGCGCCAGGCGGCGCGGTCGAGCGTGGGCAGGGCGAAGGGCAGGCTGACGGCGCGCGTCATGGCGGTCTCCCGGATTGGCGGCGCGCGACGGCGCCGGGTTGCGATGCAGCGCCATAAGGGGGGCGGACGCCCGAGACTCAACCTTTGTGTCGCCGCCTCACGCAAGCGTTGCGCGCGTGTGAGCGGCGGGGCGCTATGCTGGCGGCGTTGTCAGGGAGACACCCGATGCGCCCGCTGATCCTCGCCCTCTCGCTGCTGGCCTCGCTTGCGACCGCCGCCGCCGCGCAGGCCCCGGGCTGGATGCGCGCCGCGTGGCCGGAGACCGATTTCTCGCGCACCGCCATCGACCTTGGCGAGGTGATCTCCGGCGGCCCGCCGCGCGACGGCATTCCGGCGCTGAGCGACCCGGCGTTCATCCCGGTCGCCGCAGAGACCCGGCTGGCGGACCGCGAGCCGGTGCTGTCGCTGGAGATCGGCGGCGAGGCGCGCGCCTATCCGATCCGCTATCTGATGTGGCACGAGATCGCCAACGACACCGTGGCGGGCGCGCCGGTGGCGGTGACGTTCTGCCCGTTGTGCAACAGCGCCGTCGTCTTCGACCGGCGGCTGGCGGGCGAGACGCTTG
>JAACUH010000017.1 GCA_009993005.1 Rhodobacterales bacterium | reverse complement strand
TGCGCCATGATCGCATGGGCCGCAGCCTCTGCCGTAGCCAAGGGTCCACCCGCCATCGAGCCTGATACGTCGATCATGATGACCACGTTGCGGGGCGGCGGTTCCTGCACGAATTTGCGCGGGTCGCTGTCAACGGGCAAGATGGGCGACAGGGGGCTCGCGTTCCAGTCGCCGATGCGCTGGACCTGTTCCTTGGTTCCGCGCATCGGGCCGTTGATCAAAAAGATACCGGTTCCGTCGGCAGCTTTCAGCAAACCGTCGGCAAAGCCTGGCGCAAAATCCGTCGGGGACAGGCTGTCAACCACCACCGCATCAAAACCCGCGGGGTCGGCGGGTGCTGCGGGATCGCCACGCTCGATCAGCCATTTCATAGGGTCCAGCCCGTCGGCCCACGCAGCGGCACCGTAAACCAGCACGCGCGCCGGTCCGCGTACCAGGGTGTAGAGCGTGCGGTCCTGCTGATGACCTTCGGTGTCGAACCGGACCGAGACGTGGCGCAGGCCCCGTTGGGCAAATACCACATTGGCCCGCTGCGCTTGCAGATGATCGGCAGGCGGAACCTTGGTTGTAACCGAGGTTGCGGCATCGGAAAACCGCATCTCGCCACCGCCCGCAATGGTGGTACGGACCGCAGCGGGGCGACCGATCCACTGATCTGGCCCCAGATCCAGCGCCACCAGTCCCCGACCAGGCGCCAATGAACCTGCGGCAAAAACATTGACGGCCACGCCCGCCGCGACTGCATTGGCAAGGGTCGCGTCTGGCACCGGTGCGTCAAACAGGCCATCAGTCGCCAGGATCACCTGCCCCCGCCCGCCGGCTTTGCTGATGGCCGACAGTGCTGCCTGCAACCCCGCAGCACCATTACTTTGATCACTGATTTTCGGGGGCTCGGCCTGCCGCACCACCTCGGCCAGACGGTCCAGCGGCACGACGGCACCCGCAGATTCCACCGACGCGCCGAAGATCAGGACCTGCCCTTGCCAATTTCCAGCCGTAGAATCACTGGAACTGATCCGCCCAGAACCGATCCGATCAGCCATATCGTCCAAGGCGGCGCGCGCGCGGTCCGGGTCACGCCAGAAGCTTTCCGAGCCATCGACCAGCACCACAACCATTCCGCCCTCGGACGTTTCCATGGGTGCACTGAGTTTCGGCTCCATCGCCGCAAAGGCCAACATCAGGCCCGTAAGCACTACCAATGCCCCTGCCACCGCCCGCCGCCACAGAACCGCAGCACTGCGCAGCACTAGAACCAGCGACACCAGCGCAACAAGTCCCGCCAGAATGACCGCACCGTAAGCCGGAGCACCGGGGCAGGACAACGATCCGAACGCGGAAAACAGGGGTGAGACGGCGCTACACAGCACGGCTGCGCCTTTGCATCAGCGGCCAAAGCGCCAACACCCGCTCGGTCAGGATCAGGGCCAGAACGGCAAGGATCAGGTATGGCGTCAAGGGCGAGGGCTTGGCGGGGCGTGGTGCCGGTTCGATGGCGGTTGTGGGGGTCGGGGCCAGCGCGCGGGCGGTGTCACTTTCCTTCCAAGCCAGAGCCACTTTGCGCCCGCCAGCATCCTGCCACCTGCTGTCTGCCAGTTTGGTGCCGCCACTAGTCAGCGCCGACAAAGCGTCAAAGAACAGGGTCAGCGACAGATTGGTGACCTGATCATCCCCTGATGCCACCGGGGCGGGAACAATAAGACCGGGCGGCGACAGGCGGCGGGCCGCAAAGGCACGACCGCTGGCTGCATCGGTCAGCACTGGCACGAAGCCCGGTGGCAGGGCGGCCTGCAAGGGCATGGGTGCGTGGGCCTCGAAGGCATCCAGGTTTAACCCGGCCCGCAGGTCAGCGTCCTCGGTAAAGGCTCCGATGGCTTGCGCCTGACCTCCGCCCTGCCAGCCGTCATAGGTGGCCAACAGCGGGCGCGCCAGATCGGCGGGGGTAATCTGGTCCAACGCGGCCACCAGCAAGACATCTGGCCCCGCACCGGGTTCCAGATTTGCTGGTGCTTTCCAACCGGCCAAGCGCCAGTCAACCTGATGGCGAGGCAGATCGGGTACGGTGAAGGCCACGACATCATCGGCACCGTAAGCCCCGCCATCCCGCAACGCCGCCAGGTAAGACCCGGCCTTGGTCAGGGGCAGCGTGCCTTGCAGGACCGAAGGGCGGTCAGGGTCGGGCAACAAGGGCACTTCGCGTTTGCCGCCCGGCCCGGCCAGATCGAGGCCGGGTTTCAGGTCCAGCCCGAACACATCCACTTCAAAATTCACGCCTGCCTGAGCGGCACTTAGCCCTGGAGCCGTCAGCGTCACCTGCCGGATGCCCGCATTGGCAACCGGCGCGCCGATCTGGTGCCAGATCAGCACCGGCCCACCCTCAGGCCAATCTCCCGCAGGCTGGACCGCGTCGGTCAGCACCAACACATGGGTGGGCTGGCAATCCTTGCTTGCACTCTGCGCGGTTGCACGCAAAAGGCCAGCGTCGCCGCCCTCGGGCAGCGGGTGCAAAGCCGCCAACGCCCCGGCTTGCCCGATTGTGGCCCCGACAGGCACAACCTCGACACAAGACAATGTGCCGTTGGGGCCAAGCCGGTCGAGCACGTTTGCGATCACCACCTTTGCCGCATCAAACCGCGTGGCGCTGCCTTCGGGCAGGCTCATGCTGTCGGTGACGTCCACCACGATCCGCAGCGCCACAGCCTCACCGCTTTGCGCCAACAACACATCGTGGTTAATCAGCAGCGCAGCCAGCGCACCCAACGCCGCCGCAATGCGCAACCAGAACCCAATCGAGGTCAAGGGCAGCGTCGGCGCGAAGCGCGGCTCTGGCCGGGCGGCGGGTTTTGGTTCGGGCAACAGCCGGGCAAAGGACAGAACCACCGGTGCCCGCGCCCGCCGCTGCATATGCCAGACCAGCAATCCAAAGGCCGAGGCCCCACCCAGCAGAAGCGCTATCATCCCGGCCCTTCCCGCGTGACAAGGTTGCGCAAGATCGCAAGCTCGGGAAAACTTGAGGTAAAAAACCGGGCCAAGCTGAAATCCGCTGTGGGCCAAACCACGGGCGCGGGCCAGACCAGCCCGGACTTGGCCCATTGAGCCCGCCTGGCACGGCGCAGATCCTGAGCCGCAGCCCGTGCGCCCTGAAACAAATCTTCACCCAGATCGACCGGGGCTAGCGGAAAATCGCGTCCCTCGAACCGGGAAAGGCGGGCAGGTCTGCTGCGGTCCAGCCGGGCGATTTCATGCTCCATACTGTCCAGTTCCACGATCATCAGGGCACGGCGCTGCTTTTGGGCCAAATCGGCCAGCCTGGCCACAGCACCATCAGTGTCGTCAAACAGCATGTCCGAAAGCAGGACGACCGCACTGGCAGGCCGCAGGAATGGCAGCAGTGCCGTCGTCAAAGTTGTGGGGTTTGCGGCGAAATCCGGCGCGCCTGCCGCAGACCACAAGCCAAGGGCCACCTTGCGCGCGACAGGCCCTACCCCGCGCCCGCGCGCCCTGACGGGCGCCCCTTGCCCAAACAACGGTGCCAAGACCACGTCATTGCCATCTTCGGCGGCGATGGTGGCGATACACTCCATTGCCCACAACGCAAATTTCAACTTTTCGGCCCCCTCAGGCAGGCGCATCGCGGGGCGGTTGTCGAGGATCAGCACCACCGTCATCCGCTCTTCCGCCTCGAACGTCCTGACGATCAACTGATCCTTGCGGCTTTGCCGGGCCGAGGCCATCCAATCCACCGCTCGGATGTCGTCGCCGAACTGATAGGCCCGGTAATCCCGAAACTGCAGGCTTTGGCCCTGTCTGCGCCGCAAATGCGGGCCAATCCCCTGACTTGGCAAAGTTTTGCGCAATTTCAACCGTAGCCGGGACAACAGGTTGTCCGGCAAAGGCGGCGGCTGATAGGCGGGTTTTACTGCCAAGGCTCAGATCGCCAGCTTGGCCATGGGGCTGGCCAGATCGGCCCGGAACCGGTCATTGTATCCTGCCCCCTCACCGCCCACGGCAAGGTCTGGCGCGCTCATCAGGGCCAACTCTGTCAGGAAGGCATCCAAGGCCACAGCCTCACCCGCACCCGTGCGCGCCTCGGGCGGCAGGTCATCCAGCGTGATCCGCAAACGGTGGCGCAAGACCGGACGCAGTACTGCGGCCAGCCCCTGCCGGGCCCCCGCCGCCGCTGTCAACGCTTCGGCGGGCGGCGTCGCGTCCACCGCACTCCACCCCAATGCGCCCTTGGCAAGGGCAGAGGCCGCGCGTGGCCCCAAAGGATAGGTGATCCGGTTGCCCAACCAGACCTTCAGTGCCTCGCGTCGTTTGGGCGACAGTCCGGTCATTTCGGCGAAATTGAGGTTGGTGGCTTGCACGATGTTGACGACATGCGCCTCGACCACCGGCGGCAGCGTCAGCGACAGCACCGCCCGGCTGGCATTGTGCAATTGAACCAGAGCCGCCTTTTCCGCCTCTGTCAGGGGCACTTCGGCATCTAAGGGCGTTTCCGGCTCCACGGGAGGTACCACTATGGGGGCGATTTCCTTGCGCACAATGCGGGCGATCACATCGGCCCCCGGCATCGACATTCGGATTTTGAACATGAAGCGGTCAGACTGCGCCTCTGGAAGGTCATAAGTGCCTTCCTGATCAATTGGGTTCTGCGTGGCCATGACCATGAACGGGGTGTTCACCTCTGTCATATAACCGCCATGCGAAAAGCTGCGGGCATGGCGCAGAGGTTCGGTTTTGCCCAATACGGTCACCTGAAACTCTGCCATGGCTTCCAACATGGCGGATTGGGTCTTGGGCGTGGCGCGGTTGATCTCATCGGCAATGAGCAGAGCGTGAAAAATCGGACCCGGGCGGAATTTCAGCGCACCAGAGCCATCCGCCGCAGGCATCAGGGTGCCGGTAATATCGGCAGGCATCAGATCGGGGGTGAACTGGATACGCCCGACCGCCTTGCGCCCCAGGCCCATCGCATCGGCCAAAGCGCGCACGAGCGCTGTCTTGCCAAGGCCGGGATTGCCCTCCAGCAGCACATGGCCCCCGGTAAGCAACGAGATGACCAGCAGTTTGACGACAGGCGCAAGACCGAACATGTTGCGCGCCTCAACGGCGGCGGGCAGACCGCGCAGATAGTCGATATCGTCTGCCCGCAATTCAAAACTCATCTGTCCCATTCCTTTTTCGATGTAGGTTCAGTTCAAGTTCAATGCAGAAATTCCGTGATCCAGGCGGCAAGACCCTGCTTGGGTGCTGGCCCCGGCGGTAGACCATCAGGCAAAGGCATATCAGCGCGCAACGCCACTTCGGGCAAGCCCGCAGATTGGCCCGGATCGGCAAATTGAGCCTGCTGACTGCCTGCCGTAATTTGCTGCGCACCCTCGACCTCGCTGCCACCGGTCACAGCCTGCACCACAACCGGCTCGCCACCCTTGGCCGTAGGGTCCATTACACCGACCTTTGGGCCGTCCGTGGGGCTGCTATCGCCCGGTTGCGGCATCGCTACGCCGGTTTCAGATTTGTTGTCCTGCCCCGCCCCGGCCCCTTGCGGTACAAGCCCGCTGTTCCCTGTGCCCTGCGGGCTAGCGGCAACCGTTTGCCCCTTGTCTGCCGGTGATGCGCCACCTTCCCCCACCCCAGCCTGTCCGGCGTCATCCTGATCGGCAGACTGGCCCGAGCCACTCCGCGGTCGGTCGTTTGTTTCGGGCCCTGACTGACCTTGGCCGCTTTGCCCTTTCTGCCCGGACTGCCCTTGATTTCCCGGCGCTTGGCCGGACCCGTCCGACCCCGACTGCCCTTGATCGCCCAGCGCTTGGCCGGACCCATCCGCCCCGGACTGTCCCTGATC
>JAACUH010000016.1:389-6152 GCA_009993005.1 Rhodobacterales bacterium | reverse complement strand
ACCGCCGGGATCGTTCGCGTGGCCTGAGCCCATCGGGGAAAGGGGATGTCACGCTTCCCGCCCCAGTTACGCAACAATGCCAATGGACCTGCCCGCTGCTTTGACCGCGAGAGCAGGCTCTGCCCTGGTATGAGGCCTTGGTGCCGGCGCGTCACATGCCTGTGACCTAAGTCATCTAGACGTCTCTACAAGACGAATCGGGAGTCGCACATGCCACAGCTTGTCAGGGCCTCAGGGGTCGCCATCTGGGCGCAGATCGCCCAGGCGCTGCGCGTTGAAATCGAGCGGTCCATGGACGAGAGCGACTGGATGCCTGCCGAGCCTGAGCTTGCCGCGCGCTTTGGTGTGAACCGGCACACCCTGCGCCGGGCCGTCGATGAGCTGGTCGCGGAAGGCCTGGTCGAGCGGGTGCATGGCCGCGGCACGCGGGTGCTGGCGCGGGGGCTGGTCTATGGCATCGGCCGCGACACCCGCTTTACCGAGCGTCTGGCGGCGTCGGGACGCACCGCGCGGGTCACCTTGCTCGACCGCGCCGAGATCGGCGCCGAGGGCGGGGTGGCGCGGCGGCTGCGCGTGGCCGAGGGCGCCCCGGTCCTGCGCCTGCGCACCCTGCGCGGCGATGGGGATGTGCCCTACGCCGTCACGCTGCATTTCCTGACGGGGGCTGCGGCCGCGGCAGCACGAACCTATGAGGGCGGCTCGCTGACGCGCCATCTGCGCGAGGCGGCGGGCATCACGCTCGACCGGGTGGAAAGCCTCATCACGACGCGCCTGCCGCTCCCCGAGGACGCGCTGGCACTGCGGATGCCGCGCACCCAGCCGGTGCTGCGCGTCAAGGGCGTGAATGCCTGCCGGGCCTGTGGCCTGGTGCAAGAATACGCGATCAGCCAGTTTCGTGGCGATCGTATCCAGCTTTCGGTGGCCGAGCCTGGCTTTGCCGCTGAAGAGCCGCAGCCGGACTGAGGTGCGGCTGCAACCCTGACTCCCCAGTCAATCAACGCAAACCCGAAGGAAGAACCATGTCCATCCTCAAGACCATTGTTGCGGCTGCAGCCGCAACATTCATCTCTATCACCGGTGCCGTCGCGCAACAAGCCGACGGCACGGCCGCCAACCCCTACCGTGTCATGCTGGTGCCCGCCGATGGCGGCACCGAAGACGGCACCAGGGCCGACTTCGCGCCGCTGTTCGACGCGGTGACGCAATCGACCGGCCTCCACTTCGACATCCGGGTCGGCCAGACCTATGCCAGCGTGATCGAGGCGATCTGCGGCGATGTCGTTGAAATCGCCTGGTTCGGCCCGGCCTCCTACCTGCCCGCCAAAGAGCGCGGCTGCGCCGAATTGCTGGCCGTGGACGTGCATCACGGCGCCTCGACCTATTTCTCGGGGATCTTTACCGCGCGCGACAGCGGCATCACCACTGTGGCCGACCTCGCGGGCAAGGATGTCGCGTTTGGCGATGCCAATTCGACCTCGTCCTTTGTCTATCCCGTGGCGATGATCGTCGCCGCCGGCCTCGACCCGGTGACCGATCTGGGCGCGATCCGGATGACCGGCAGCCACGCCAACAGCCTCAAGGCCCTTGCCGAAGGTCAGGTGGACGCGGCTGCCGCTTCGTTCGACAGCTTCGAGCGGGCGTTGAACGAAGGCGTTCTGGACCCGGCGCTGTTCGTTGCGATCGTCAAATCCGACCCGATCCCGAACCCGCCGCTGGCGATGTCCACCGGCCTGCCGGACGAAGTGAAGGCTGCGCTGCGCAACGCCTTCAACACGGTGCACGAGGCCCCTGGCGTCAGCCCGGAAATGATCCGCGGCTACGGCGGCAAGCAGGTTGACCGCTACGACGCCTCGATTTCCGAAGACATGATGGCGCCGGCGCTTGTCGTGCTGTCGGGTGTGTCGGGCGATCTGCGCACGGCGATCCTGGCCCGGGCTTCGGAATAATGGCCCGCGCCGCTTTGGCGCAGGACGGGGGAGGGGTGCAGCCGCACCTCTCCTTCGCCCATCTGGTCCGGCGGTTTCCGGACGGGGTGCGCGCGCTTGACGATGTGAGTTTCACCGTGCCCAAGGGGCAGTTCTGCGTGGTTCTGGGCCGGTCGGGTTCGGGCAAGACGACGCTTCTGCGCAGCGTGAATGGCCTGACAGAGTTGGACGGCGGCACGATCCGCATGGGCGACATGGACATGTCTGATGCCACGCTGCGCGCCATTCGGCGCAAGGTCGCCATGGTGCACCAGTCCTTCAACCTGGTCGAACGCGCCAGCGTCGCGGCCAATGTGCTGTCGGGCGCTGTGGCCGAGGCGCCCTCCTGGCGGGTGCATCTGGGCTGGTATCCCGCCCGGCTGCGCGCCCGCGCCTGCGCCGTTCTGCACCGCGTCGGGCTGGACGAGATCCACCTGCCGCGCCGCGCCGCAGCCCTTTCGGGCGGCCAGCAGCAACGGGTGGGCATCGCGCGGGCACTGCTGCTCGACCCCGAGGTGATCCTGGCCGACGAGCCCGTCGCCAGCCTCGACCCCGCGATCAGCCGCGAGATCCTCGCGCTGTTGCGCGATGTGGCGCGCGAACGTGGTGCCACCGTGCTGTGCAGCCTGCACCAGACCGACCTTGCCCGCGAATTTGGCGACCGGATCGTGGGCATGCGGCAGGGCCGCGTAGTGTTCGACGGCCCGCCCGCGCGCTTCGACGCTGCCGCCGAGGCCGCGCTTTATGGCGCCGCAGAGATGCCGATGCGCCCGGCACCCCATCTGATCGAGGAGCCTGTCTATGCCTGATCCCCGCGCAAACGACGCCCCCGCCCTCGCGCCACGCCCCCCTGGCGACTGGCACCTGCCCGCCCCCTATGACTGGCGCGCGGCGCTCGCCGTGCTGCTGATCGGCCTTGCGCTGATCTGGTCGGCGCAGCGCGTCGAGGTTGACCGGATGCTGCGCCTGACCGGCGAGGCGGCGCTGGCCCAGGTCGGCTTGCAAGAGGAAAGCCAGGTCGGCCGTGGCCTTGGCCGGATGTTCGGCGCGCTGTTTCCCTTCGTGATCGAGGATCGGCAAGAGGTCGCCCGGCTGCCCAACCTCGACCGCGACGCCCTGCCGCGCTTTACCCGGATCGAGACGATCGAGACCACGCGCTATGTGATGAACAGCGAAACGCTCCAGGCCGAACCGGTGGTCGAGAGCAAGGAATACCTCGTCCACCCCTTCGGCTATCTGCTCAAGGTGGCTGACAAGATGGTCGAGACCTTCGAAATTGCCGTCTGGGCGACGATCATCGCCGTGCTGCTGTCGATCCCGCTGGCGATCCTCGGCGCGCGCAACTACACGCCGCACCCTGTGCTTTATACAATGTCGCGTTCGCTGGTCAGCTTTCTGCGCTCGATGCCGGAGCTTATCATCGCGATGTTTCTGGTGCTGGGCTACGGCTTTGGCTCCATCGCCGGCTATCTGGCGCTCGGGCTGCATGGCGCGGGGTTTCTGGGCAAGTTCTACGCCGAGGACATCGAGGCCGCCGACCGCAAGCCGCAAGAGGCGCTGACGGCGCTGGGGGCGGGCAAGCTGCGGGTGCTGCGCGCTGCCGTGCTGCCACAGGTGGCCCCGGCCTATGTGGCCTACACGCTCTACATCCTCGACCGCAACGTGCGCATGGCCGCCGTGATCGGCCTCGTCGGCGCAGGCGGGATCGGGCAGGAACTCAAGGGCCGCTATGACCTCTTTGAATACGGCCATGTCGGCACGATCCTGCTGGCCATCTTCCTGACCGTGTTCGCGCTCGATCAGGTGTCGGCCCGGCTGCGCGCCCGGCTGATCGGATAAGGACATGAACATGCGACCAGACCGGGAAAGCTGGGCCTCCGCCCTTGCCAGCGCCGATGCGGCCAAGGTGGCGGCGCTGGCCGATCGCATCCGCGACCGCGCCACCGTCACGCCGCTGGCCCCCCCGCGCGAGGGGCTGATGCTGATGCAGGCGCGCGACTCTGTGGCCGGTGCCGCCTTTCATCTGGGCGAGATTCCGATGGCGCGCGTCCATCTGCGCCTGACAGCCCCCGAAGGCGGGGCCGAGGGCGGGGCCGCGCTGATGAGCGACGATCTGGCGCTGGTCACGCGGCTTGCCATCCTTGATGCCGCGCTTTGCGCCGATCTGCCCGAGGCGCCCGAGATCGAGGCGTTGATGGCGCAAGGCATGGCGGTGCGCGCCGAGGTTCACGCGCGCCGCGCGCTGGCGCTGGACCGCACAAGGGTCGATTTTCAGCTTCTGTCGGAGGATGACGCATGAGCGTTCTGGACCTTCCCCGCCTCTGGCGCCCCGAGACGCATCAGGCGCTGTTCCGCCGGATTCTGGATGTCGCGGCGCGGCCCGGCCAGATCGCCGACCTGTCCGACCTGCTCGACGACCGCGCCGCCGCACTGGCCGCGCTGGCCACATTCTGTGACAATACGCAGATGCTGGCCGATTTGACCGGGGCGCTTTCGGACACCGACCTTGCCTTTCTGGACGTGCGCACAGCGCCGGTGGACCAGGCGGGGTTCATCCTCGCCCGTGGCGCGGAGGCCCCCCGCTTTGCCCCGCGCCTTGGCACGCTCGATGCGCCCGAAGGTGGGGCCACAATCGTGGTCATGCTGGACAGCCTGACCGATGGCACGCCGCTCACCCTGACCGGCCCCGGGATCGCGGCGCAGGCCGGGCTGTCGCCCAGCGGCCTTGCCCCCGCGTGGCTCGACGCGCGCGCGCGCTGGTGCGCCGATTTCCCGATGGGTGTGGATCTGGTGTTGGCGGATCAGACCCGCCTCGCCGTCCTGCCCCGGACAACCAAGATCAAGGGAGCCTGAACCATGGCCTATGTTGCCATTCGCGGCGGTGCCGATGCGATCAAGGGGTCGGCCCGCCTGATGGACGCCCTGCGCGCCATGGGCCAAAGCGCCCCGCTGGAACTGGACCAGATCGAACGCCAGATGCCGCTTCTTCATTCCAAGGTGCTGTCCGAGGGCAGTCTCTATCACCCGCGTCTGGCCTCGCTGGCGCTGAAACAATCGCTGGGCGACAGTCTGGAGGCCGCGTTCTTTCTGCGCGCCTACCGGTCAACCAAGCCGCGGCTGGGCGAGACCGCGCCGCATGACACGCGCACCATGCGGGTGGTCCGGCGGGTGTCCGCCGCGTTCAAGGACATTCCCGGCGGGCAAATGCTGGGGGCCACGCCCGATTACCTGCACCGGCTGTTCCGGTTCGATCTGATGGACGAGGGCCCCGAGACCTTTGACCAGATCACCCGCGACTGGTTCGGCAATCGCCCCAATGGCGAAACGCCCCTGACCTTTCCCAAGGTGCTGGACACCCTGCGCGCGGAAGGCTTGCTTGCGCCGCTGGCCGACAGCGACGAGGCCCCCTTTGACATCACCCGCGAACCGCTGATCTTTCCGGTGCCACGCTCGGCCCAGCTTGCCACCATGGCGCGTGGCGAAACCGGGGGCTTGCTCGCGCTCGCCTATTCCAACATGCGCGGCTACGGCGACGTGCATCCCACGGTGGGCGAATTGCGCGTGGGCTATGTGCCGGTGATGGTGCCGCACCCGGTGACGGGCAAGCCGATGGAAGCAGGCGAAGTGCTGGTTACCGAATGCGAGATCGTCGCCATGTTTGAAAAGACCGACGATGGCGCGCCGGTGTTCACGCTCGGCTACGGGGCCTGTTTCGGCCATAACGAGGTCAAGGCCATCGCCATGGCGGTGCTCGACCGGGCGATTTCGGTGGCCAAGGACAAGGGCCGCATCGCCAACC
>JAACUH010000016.1:0-359 GCA_009993005.1 Rhodobacterales bacterium | reverse complement strand
CCCCTCCGAGGACCCTGAATTCGTGCTGCTGCATGTGGACGGGATCGAGAGCATGGGCTTTTGCACCCATTACAAGATGCCCCATTACGTCACCTTTCAGTCCGACATGGACCGCCTGCGCGCCGCCCGGACCAAGGCCGGGGAGGCCGCCGATGCACCCCGTTGACACCATGGGCCAGAGCCGCGACGGCGCGGCCTACGGCTTCGCCTTTCTCGACGAGGACGCCAAGCGCGAGCTGCGGCGCGCGATCTTCAAGGCGGTCTGCATCCCCGGCCATCAGGTGCCCTACGCCAGCCGCGAAATGCCGATCGCGCGCGGCTTCGGCACCGGGGGGATGCAACTGACGCTCGCGCTGCTC
>JAACUH010000015.1 GCA_009993005.1 Rhodobacterales bacterium | reverse complement strand
ATGGCGAGGATGGCGGCGGTCAACCGCGCGTCGCTTACGAACATGCCGAACAGTTCGGACAGTTCCGCGGTTTCCTGCGCGAAGATGGCGTTCTCGTCATGCAGCGGGAGGACGCCACCGGCCCGGAGCGAGGCCTTGCGCAGCCAGCCGATGCCGAACAGCAGAAGGAGGACGCCGATCACCAGTTGCAGCGCATGCAGCGGCACCCGGTCGAGCATCGGCCCCAGGACCAGGACCACCGCGCCGAGCGTGGCCAGCGCCGCCCCGGTTCCCAGCACGGCGGGCTTCCAGCCGCGCAGGGTGGCGACGACCAGCACGATGGTGAAGGCCTCCACGACCTCGACGAGCGAAGCGAGGAAGGCCGCGCCGATGGCAGGGGTTGCAGTGGACCATTCAAGCATTTCTCACCTCATTTGTTCTCGTCATGCGCGTCAAAGACCCGGCGCGCGTAATCGTCCAGAATGGCGATGCATCCCGCCAGCCGCTCTCCGGCTTCGGCCGCCCGGTCGGCGCCATAGAAATCGAGCTTGCGGATCTTCTCGAGCCAGCCCTGAAGCTTTTTCAGGTCAACGTCGTTCTCTTCGAGTTCGGCATAGGTAAAGTGGTTGGCCGTCACCTCCTTGGCCACCTCGCGCTCAAAGTCGTCGCACTTGTCGATGAATTCGGCATAGGCCTCGTCGCGCTCGGACTTGAAGCGGGTCAGGACCTTGGCCTCCTGGGCGGGATCGAGCGCGACGGTCTCGAGGATCACCGCCTCGCCCCCGGCTTCGGCGATGTCGTTCTCCAGCATCTTGAGGCGGCGGACGTGATCGTCGGTCTGGGGCAGCAGACAGACGCCGTTCTGCAGATAGACCGCGCCCATGCCCTTGAGCTTGCGCCAGAGAGACACCCGCTTGGCCGCGGGTTCGGGCGGAACCTTGTAGGTCAGCAGGAGCCAGGTCATGTGTTGCATGGGTCGGGAATAATGTTACGACCGTTACATGTTAATGAGCATTTTCGTTGCCAGCCAGAGGGGCCAGCCAGAAGGCTGGCTGCTTGTCTCGGCCGTTCAGCCGACCACGGCGCTGGTCCTGCTGCCGCCGATGCCCGATCAGATATTCACGCGCGACGGTTCCTTCTGAACCGGCGGCAGAGCAAGGTCGCCGGGGTGGCTGAGGCAGCAGGCCCAGCCCGCGCCGATCCAGTCGTGAAAGCCGATCTTCCCGGTCGATGTTGCCGCGGTGACGTCAGGGGCGGTATCGCCGCTAGGCAGCCCTGCGGCGCATCCCCTTGATTTTAAACGGAATATCCGCCCCTCCATCGTCGATCCCGGGAGCACCGATCTGGCGCGGGTGCAGGTCAGCCGCCCGTCATACCGCTGTGCCCACCAGCGCCCCGATCCCGGCTGTCAGCGCCATGGCGAGCGCGCCCCAGAACGTGACGCGCAGGGTCGCACGCCAGACCACCGCACCTCCGGCATAGGCCCCGATGCCGCCGAGCATGGCGAGGAACAACAGCGAGGCGATGGTGACCGTCCAGACCAGGAGGTTGGCGGGTGAGACCACGACCATCGCCAGCGGCATCGCCGCACCGATCGCAAAGGTCAGCGCCGAGGTCAGCGCCGCCTGAATGGGCCGCGCGGTCGTCACCTCGGAAATGCCCAACTCGTCGCGCATATGCGCCCCCAAAGCGTCCTTGGCCGACATCTGCGCGGCCACCTGCCGCGCCAGGTCCGGGTCCACGCCGCGCGAGACGTAGATCTGGGTGAGTTCATCCAGCTCTGCCTCGGGCTGACCACGCAATTCGGCACGCTCGCGGTCCATGTCGGCGTTTTCGGTATCGGCTTGCGAGCTGACCGAGACATATTCGCCCGCCGCCATCGACATGGCGCCCGCGACCAGCCCGGCGATGCCCGCCACCAGCACCTCGGACGTCGCAGCCGAGGCCGCCGCGACACCGACGATCAGGCTCGCGGTCGATACGATGCCGTCATTGGCGCCCAGCACCGCCGCCCGCAGCCAGCCGATGCGGGACACCAGATGGGTTTCGGGGTGAAGCGTGACCGCGCGCATCACCGCCCGCCCCGCTCGGCGCAGCGGCGAAAGGCGGGCAGGTGCCGGTCCAGCGATGCCGCGCGCAAGGCGCCGTAAACGCGCAGGATATCGGGGCGCGTGGTGCTGCTCAGCACCCGGTCATAGATCGCGACATTGTCGATTTCGCCCTGCACTGCGGCGACGCAGGCGGCGTGCAGGCTGGCAAAACGCGGGGCATGACCGCGCCAGCGATCCTTGGGCGGGGTGATCCCGTAGGTGTCGAACAGCGCCAGCAAGGCCGAGAAGTGCCGCGCCTCGGCCTCGACGATGTTCACAAAGGGCCGCTCGGGGCCAAAGTCGGCGATCACCTGCGCATAGGTCGCGTAGGATTTGTATTCGTCGTCCAGCGCATCGGACAGCGCCTGGATTTCGGGGTCCGAGAGGGATGTCATCTGAAGATCCTTTCAGGATCGGGTCTGCATCACGCGGCCAGACAGGCGCCCGCCCGCTCGCAGGGGGCGGATTCGAGTTGCAGGGTGACGTGGGTGATGCCGAAGTCATGCTCCAGCTCATCGGTGACATGGTCGAGAAAGGCGTCGGCATCCGCGCCTTCCCAGACCACATGGGCGGCCAGCGCGATGCGCGTGGTGGACAGCGCCCAGATGTGCAGATCGTGGACATTGCTCACGCCCGGCTGGTCGTCGATGAAGGTCGCCACGGCCTGCCGGTCGATCGCTTCGGGCACGCCGTCGAGCTCCAGCCGCAGTGAATCGCGCAAGAGGCCCCAGGCGGTGAACGCAATCAGCAGGCTGACCGCGATGGCCACGGCCGGGTCGAGCCAGTGCCAGCCGGTCAGCATGATCCCGGCCGCCGCCAGCACCACCGCGCCGGACACTGCCGCATCGGCGGCCATGTGCAGATAGGCGCCCTTGGCGTTCAGGTCGTTCTTTTGCGAGCGCATGAACAGCAGCGCCGACCCGGTGTTCACCCCGATCCCGACCAGCGCCACCAGCAGGATCGTCAGCCCCGGCACTTCGACCACGCTCTGGAACCGGTGCGCGGCTTCCCAGACCACGACCACCACGCCCACCAGAATGGCCACCGCATTCAACATCGCGGCGAGGATCGTGGCGCGGCCATAGCCAAAGGTGTAGTTGCCGCTGCCCACCCGTTTGGCCAGCACCGCTGCCCCCCAGGCGATCAGCAGCCCCGCGACATCGGTGAGGTTATGCGCGGCATCGGCCAGAAGCGCGAGCGACCCGGTCAGGAACCCCGCCGCGCCCTCGACCAGCACATAGGCGGTGTTCAGCCCGACCGCCCAGCGAAATGCAGGGCCCAGGTCGGCCGGGGGGGTATGCGTATGCGCGTGATCGTGCGCCATCGTGTCAGCCTTTCCGTCGGATGGTGCCGGAAAGCTCGGTCGCCTCCGCCAATGTGTTGTAAATGGTGCCGTATTTTTGCAGGTTCTTGTGCAAGAGGGCCAGACGGGCATCGGTTTCGTCGGTATCGACGGTAATCTCGTAGCTGATCGAGATCATCTTGGGCGGGCTGTCCTGCCGGACCCCGTGCAGAGCCACTTCGATGCCCCGCAGATCGAACGTCAGCATCGGGATCATCCGCTCGGTGCCCTTGAGGATGCAGGCGGCGAGGCTCGCAAGCAGCATCTCGGCCGGGTTGAAGGCATCCGGCCGCCCGGCCATGTCGGTGTCGAGCGGTATCATGGCGGCTTTGGCCGTGGCCTCTGACCCGTGGCTGTCGATGCGGCGGGCGCTGACGTGATACTCCAGCATGGCGTCTCCTTTGGGGGGATGTGATCCGCCCGCGCGGGGCGGGCGGGATCGGTTTGGGGTCAGCAGCACCCGCCGGCAGCGGGCGCAGAGCCGCCGCCACAGCACGACGATGCCGCCGCAGGTGCGGGATCAGCCGCGGCGCCACCACAGCAGGACGATGCCGCCTCGGACGCGGCCACGGCCGCAGCCGACCCGGTGATCGGAAATCCGCGGGCGACCCAGCGCGCGATGCCCGGCCTCATGTTGGAGACGCGGTCATAGCCCTGATACATCAGGAAATATGTCGCCTTGAGGCTGCGCTCGCCCACCGCGCAGGCGAGGATCACATCACGGTCGCGCGGCACTTCGGACCAGCGGTCCTCGAACTCGGAGAGCGGGATGTTGACCACGTCGCAGCCGGCATAGCCCACCTGCGCCACCTCGTCAGCTTCGCGCACATCGACCAGCAGCGCGCCTTCGGCCAGCAGCCGCTGCGATGTGGTCGGGCAAACCTCGCGGGCCTCGGTGAGATCTTTTTGCAGAACCTTGTTCATGGAGTATCCTTTCAGGGTTGCACGCCGAGCAGACCGCCGGTCAGCTTGCGGGCGATGGGGGCGAGGAAAAAGATCACCGGAACGGCGATCACATAGGCGATCACGAACACCCGCGCCCAGGCCGCGAGGAAATGCGCGCCAAAGCCGAGGTTCACGGCGGTGATGACGAAGGTCATCAGGAACACCATCATGGCGCCCATGATGAGAGAAAAGACGAGGTGGAATGTCTTGTGCGGCGCCATGATGTCAGCCCAGCCAGGCCAGAACCTGGTCATGCGACGGGACGGTGCCCTTGTGCACGACCTTGCCGGCGATCACCACGGCGGGCGTGGTCATCACGCCAAAGCCGACGATCTGGCGCATGTCCTCGATCTTTTCGATCTGCACCTCCTTGCCCGCCTCGCCCGCCACGCGGGTGATCATGTCGGCGGTGGCCTTGCATTTGGCGCAGCCCGGTCCAAGAACCTTGATATCCATGGTTTGTCCTTTCAGAACAAAAAGTTGAAGAGATAGCCGACGGCCAGGATGCCGGTGCCGACCACGCCGACGAACACGCCGATCAGGCGCAGGGTCAGCACTTGTTTCAGGATGATCATCTCGGGCAGCGACAGCGCGATCACGCTCATCATGAAGGCGAGCACGGTGCCAAGTGCTGCACCCTTGCCCAGCAGCGCCTCCACGATCGGGATGACCCCGGCGGCGTTGGTATACATCGGGATGCCGATCACCACGGCGGCGGGAACCGACCACCAGGCCTCTGCCCCCATGATCCGGACCATCAGATCCTCGGGCACATAGCCGTGGATCAGCGCGCCCATGCCGATGCCGAGGATGATCCACATCCAGACCCGGCCAAAGATCTCGCGCACCGCCTCGATGCCAAGGTGATAGCGGTCCACCAGAGTCAGGGGCGCGTCATCGGCGGCCTCGGGCGCGGTGGCACCCGAGTGGATGTCGCGCACCCAGTCCTGCAACCAGCCTTCCAGCCGCAGCTTGCCGATCACCCAGCCCGCGACGATGGCGATGGACAGGCCGAAGGCAAAGTAGGTCATGGCGACCTTCCAGCCGACCAGCCCGAACAGCAGCGCCAGCGCCACCTCGTTGACCATGGGGGCGGCGATCAGAAAGGAAAACGTCACCCCCAAAGGCACGCCCGCCGAGACAAGGCCAATGAACAGCGGAACCGCCGAGCAGGAACAGAACGGCGTCATCACGCCAAGCCCCGCCGCCATCACATTGCCCACGCCCTCGCGTTTGCCGGCCAGCAGGGCGCGGGTGCGTTCGGGGCTGAAATAGCTGCGCACCACGCCCATGCCGAAGACGATCAGCGTCAGGAGCATCATCACCTTGGGCACGTCGTAAAAGAAGAAGGCAATCGCCTCGCCGGTGTGGCTGTGCCGGTCCACGGGAAACAGCGCGGTGATCCATTCGGCCATCGGGATCAGTTGACCATAGACCAGCCACCAGACCGCGACAAAACCCACGAGGCCGATGTGCCAGAGCCAATCGGGCCGTGTGGGGCGGGGCGAGGAGATATCGGCGCTCATGCGGCTTTCCTTTGTTCGGTTTCGGCAGCCTCCAGCACGGCCTCCAGAATGGCGCAGGCCGGGCCGGGCAGATCGGGGTTCATGCGGTAGCGCACCCACTGCGCATCGCGACGGTCCACGACCAGCCCTGCCTGCTTCAGGGTTTGCATATGCCGCGACATGCGGCTCTGACTTGCATCAAGTCGCGTCATCAACTGACACACGCAGTGTTCCTGACCATCGGCAAGGATCTGGATGGCCCCGAGGCGCGTCGGTTCGGCCAAGGCAGACAAAAGGGCAAGAGGCATCATGTTCTCCAACGCATATGCTATTTCGTGCATATACGCCCCGCTCGCCCATGCGTCAATCGGCA
>JAACUH010000160.1 GCA_009993005.1 Rhodobacterales bacterium | reverse complement strand
GCGCTCGACGCCCGCGTCTATGCCCGCGCGGCGGCGTGGATTCTCGGGGCTGATCGCTGGGACGAGGCGACGTGGCGGTCGCTGGAAGCGCAGGCAGGCGTGCAAACCAAAGTGATCGCCGCCCCCGAGGGGATGATCCCGGCCGCCCCGCCCGCCGGGGCGGTGCAAACACCGCGCCGTCGCCGCACCGGCGCGGTGCGTCCATCGTATATGAGGTAGAGACAATGACTTTGGCAGAAATGCAGGCGCTGCTCAGCGCCCTTCTCGGCATGCGCTTTGGCGGTGTGCGGTCGATCACCTATGACGGACGGCAGATCACCTACGGCTCGGACGCCGAACTGGCGACGGCGATCTTCGACCTCGAGCGGCGGATTGCAGCGTCCGATCCGGCATTGGCGCGGCCACGGGTGTTCCGCACCTTCGCCAGCAAGGATCTTTGACCATGGCGATGAATTGGCGGGCGCATGTCGGCGCATGGGTCGGCGGCTTTGGCTTGCCTGGCGGGCTTGACGCCACCTCGGGCCAGCGCCGCCTGAAAGGCTTCACCACCTCGCGCGCCCATGTCAACGCGCTGATCGCAGCGTCGGGGCCAGAGATGAACGCCCGCGCCCGCTGGCTGGTGCGCAACAACGGCTATGCCAACAACGCGATTGAAAGCTGGGCGGCCAACACGGTCGGCAACGGCATCAGCCCGAACTCGACCATTGCGCAGGCGTCGCGCAAGGACGCGGTGCAGCGGCTGCGGCTGGCCTGGACCGATGAGGCGGATGCCGAGGGGCTGACCGACTTCTATGGCTTGCAGCGCCGCGCCGCGCGCGAGGTGTTCATGACAGGGGAAGTCTTCCTGCGCTTTCGGCCCCGCCGCGTCGAGGATGGGCTGGTGGTGCCGTTGCAGGTGCAGATGCTGCCCTCGGAAATGCTGCCGATTTACCACAACGCGGTTACCGCGGGCGGCAATGTGATCCGCCAAGGCATCGAGTTCACCTCGATCGGCCAGCGCGTCGCCTATCACTTCCTGCGCCGTCATCCCGGCGACAGCACCGATCCGGGGCTGTCGGGCGAGACGGTGCGGGTGCCCGCCTCCGAAGTGCTGCACATCATCGACCCGGTCGAGGCCGGGCAGTTGCGCGGCGTGTCGCGCTTTGCCCCTGCCA
>JAACUH010000163.1 GCA_009993005.1 Rhodobacterales bacterium | reverse complement strand
GTAGAGCGCCGCCACCGCGTCCGGCGCCGCCAGCCCGCGCCAGTCATGCTCGGCGAAGCCGTCCACGTCATGCCCGGTGAGGATGCGCAGCGCCTTGTTGCGCCCGCGCCGCGTCAGCGAGACCCTGATCGACGCGGCGGCGGCGGCGGCGGCGGTGACGCCGGGCACGATCTCGAAGGCAATCTCCGCCGCGTCGAGCGCGTCCATCTCCTCGTCCAGCCGCCCGAACACGCCCGGATCGCCGGACTTCAGCCGCACCACCCGCGCGCCGGTCAGCGCATGGGCGACCATCAGCGCGTTGATGTCGGCCTGCCGCCACGACGGCCCGCCGGGGGTCTTGCCGACCGCGAGCACCGTCGCCGCCGCGCGCGCCAGCGCCAGAACGCCGTCGCTCACCAGCCGGTCGTGGATAACGACGTCGGCGGCTTCGATCAGCGCGCGCGCTTTCAGCGTCAGCAGCGCCGGATCGCCGGGACCGGCGCCGACCAGCGCAACCTTAGGCGCTGCGACAGGCGCGGGCGGCGTGGGGCGGAGAGCGGTTTCCATGGCGCGGTTCCTCGCGGCTTCGGACGCCCAGTTTCTAGAATATTTTCCTTTTGAAGGGTATATCATCTGAAAAATAAGGAATAATATCCGCATCTGGCGGCGTCTCAAGATCGAATTCCGGAGAATCCCATGGCCAAGCGAAAACCCGCCGCGCTCGACGCGCTCGACCGGAATATCCTCGCCGCGCTGCAACAGGACGCCACGCTGTCGCTCGATGAACTGGCGACGCGGCTGGGCGCCTCGAAGACGCCGGTCTGGAACCGGATCCGCAAGCTGCGCGCCGCAGGCGTGATCGCGCGCGAGGTGGCGATTCTCGACCCCGAGGCGGTGGGCCTGCACGCCTGCTTCTTCGTGCTGGTGCGCACCGCGCAACATGAGCCGGGCTGGCTGGAGCGGTTCGTGACCGCCGTGCGCGCGATGCCCGAGATCGTGTCGGCGCACCGGCTGGCGGGCGAGATCGACTATATCCTGCAGGTGCGCGTGCCCGATGCGCGCGCCTACGACGCCTTCTATCGTCGGCTGATCGCGCAGGTGAGCATCTTCAACGTCACCTCGCTGTTGTCGATGGAGGAGATCAAGGCGACCACCGTGCTGGCGCTGCCGGAGGGGTGAGCCGTG
>JAACUH010000161.1 GCA_009993005.1 Rhodobacterales bacterium | reverse complement strand
AAATCGCCTGGAACACCAGCCGCCCCAGACCCGGCAGATAGAACACCTGCTCGATGATGATGGCACCGGCCAAGAGAAACGAGAATTGCAGCCCGAGGATGGTCAGCACCGGGATCAGCGCGTTGCGCAGCGCGTGCCGCCACAGCACCTGACCCGCGCTCAGGCCCTTGGCCCGGGCGGTGCGGATGAAATCCTCGCCCAGCATCTCGATCAGGGCCGAACGCATCACCCGCGCCAGAATGGCCGCCTGCGGCAGCGCCAGCGCCAGGGCGGGCAGGGTCAGCGCCCGCATGGCCGGCCACAAGCCCTTGTCCCAGCCCGGAAATCCGCCCGCCGAGACCCAGCGCAGCTTGATCGCAAAGATCAGCACCATGATCATGGCGAACCAGAAGTTCGGGATCGCCACCCCCAGTTGCGTGGCCCCCATCACCGCCAGATCGCCCGCCCGCCCGCGCCGGGCGGCGGCATAGATCCCGGCCGGAAAGGCGATCAGGGTCGAAAGCGTCAGCGCGTAAAGCGCCAGTGGCAGCGACAGCCAAAGCCGATCCGCGATCATCCCCGCCACCGGGCTGCGGTAGGTGTAGGAGGTGCCGAAATCACCCTGCACCATGCCCGAAACCCAGTGCAGATAGCGCGGCACCCGCCCGACATCGAGGCCAAGCTCGGCGCGCAGCGCCGCCACCGTGTCGGGCTGGGCGTTGATCCCCAGCATGTAAGAGGCGGGGTCGCCGGGAATGACCTCGATCACCACAAAGATCACCAGACTGGCCACCACCAGGCTGGCCAGCAGCGAGACCACACGCCCGAGGATATAGCGGATCATGCGCCACCCGGCCCCGGGTCGATCGAAGGAACGCCCCGTCCTTGCGACGTCTTGCTTGCGCTTGCGTTCCTATTTCCTTTTCCCCCGTCGCGCAGCGACGGGGACGCGCCCGCCCGCCCCCCAGGCGGGCGCGTCCCGCGCCCACCACGGGCCGGCGCGCCCCCGTCTTGAGCAATCGGGGGGCAGCGTGAAAGGCGTTCCTCGCCACCCGATTGCCCCGGCCTGACACGTCGCACCGGGGTCGGCCTTGTCATTTGGTCCAGTAAACCGCGGTCAGAT
>JAACUH010000162.1 GCA_009993005.1 Rhodobacterales bacterium | reverse complement strand
GCTGGGAGGGCCTGGCCCGCCTGCGCGCCATCCAGACCGAACGGGAAGAAGATCAGCCATGACCACCCATTTCACCAACGCCCGCCTGATCGACCCCAAGGCCAGACCATGAGCCCGCTTGGCCGACTGGAACGGATTCCCGCCCTGCGCACCATCTGGGCAGACGAGGCGCGCGATTTCACCCCCTGGCTGGCGCGCGCCGAAAACCTGGCGGTGTTGTCCGAGGCGCTGGGGCTTGGCCCCGACGGGCTGGAAATCGAGGCCACCGAGGTCACGCTGCCCGGCGGGGGTTACCATGCCGACATCCTGTGCCGCGATACCGGCAGCCCGGAAAGCGACCGGGTGCTGATCGAAAACCAGTTCGGCAAATCCGACCATGACCATCTGGGCAAGCTGCTGACCTATGCCAGCGGCTTGCAAGCGCGCACCGTCGTCTTGATCGGCGAGGGCATCCGCCCCGAACACCGCGCGGCGCTGGACTGGCTGAACAGCATCACCAGCGAGGACCACCACTTCTTTGCCTGCGAGCTGGAGCTGTGGCGCATCGGTGACAGCCTGCCCGCACCGCGTTTCAACCTGGTGGTCGAACCCAACGACTGGGCGCGGGGCGTCAACGCCAAGGGCAAGGAGCTGGAGATCGGCGCGTTGTCGGACACACGCCAGTTGCAACTGGCGTTCTGGGAGGGCTTCGAGGCGCATCTGGGAAAGGTGCAACAGCGCATCCGCCCGGTCCGGGCGGTGGCACAGAACTGGATCGTGCATGGCCTTGGCAAGTCCGGCTGCAACCTGAATGCCGTGGTCGGGTTCAAGGGCAACTGGCTGCGGGCCGAAGTTTACCTGACCGGCCCCAACGCCACCGCCCATTTCCAGCAGCTTGCCGCCCAGCGCAGTGCCATCGAGGCCGAGTTCGGCCAGCCGCTGACCTGGGATGACACGGCCGCCAAGGACCGCCGCATCTCGGCCAGCCGCAGCTTCACCGATGTGACCGACCAGGCCACCTGGCCCGCGCAGCACCAATGGCTGGCCGACACCCTGGGGGCCTTGCACCGCACCTTCCACGCCCGCGTCAAAGCCCTGCAATCGCAAAACCAGCGGCCGGAGTTGCCATGACCACCCATTTCACCAACGCCCGTCTGATCAACCCCGAAACCGGCAGCGATGCCTTGGGCAGCCTGACGGTGGCGGGCGGCCTGATCACCGCGATCAACGTCCCCGCCCCGCCCGGTGCCACCCTGATCGACTGCGGCGGCAAGTGCCTTGCCCCCGGCATTGTCGATCTTGGCGTCAAGATCGGCGAGCCGGGCGAGCGCCACCGTGAATCGTTCCGCTCGGCTGGCCTTGCCGCGGCGGCGGGCGGGGTGACCACGATCATCGCCCGCCCCGACACCAGCCCCGCCATCGACACCCCCGAGGTGCTCGAATTCGTCACCCGCCGCGCCATTGATGCCTGCGCGGTGCGCATCCACCACATGGCCGCGCTGACCAAGGGCCGCGCCGGGCGCGAGATGACCGAGATCGGGTTTCTGCTCGATGCCGGGGCGATTGCCTTCAGCGACTGCGACCATGTGACCAGCGACACCAAGGTGCTGTCGCGCGCCTTCACCTACGCCCGATCCTTGGGCGCGCTGGTGATCGGCCACCCGCAGGATCCC
>JAACUH010000158.1 GCA_009993005.1 Rhodobacterales bacterium | reverse complement strand
ACCTGATCGCCTATCGCCGCCGCCACGACCATCTGGTGCGCGAGACGGCGGTCGAGCACGTCGTCAGCCACGGCGGCGACTGGGAGATGCGGGTGTTCACCGACGCGCCGGGCGGGGCGGAGCATATCGCGCTGGTGAAGGGCGATCTCTCGACGCCCGAACCGGCGCTGGTGCGGATGCATGTGCTCGATCCGCTCGACGACGTGCTCGGCCTGCGGCCGGAGCGCGCGCATCAGGTGCCCGACGCCATGCGCGCCATCGCCAGCGCGGGGCGCGGCTGCGTGGTGCTGCTGCGCGATCTGTCGCATGACGCGCTGAGCGAGCGGCTGCGCCCGCGCGGCGCCTCGCCCAAGGCGCTGCGTCAGTATGGCGTCGGCGCGCAGATACTCGGCGCGCTGGGGGTGCGGGAGATGATCCTGCTCACCAACTCGCCAGCGATGCGCATCGTCGGGCTGGAGGGCTATGGCCTCTCGGTCGTCGAGACGCGCCCGATTCCCCGACCAGAGGCTTGATCCATGGCTGAACAGGACACCGCTTTGCCGCCGCCGCGCTTCGAGACGCCGCCGCGCATCCTGCTGGTGGCGGCGCCGTTCTACCGCGCCATCGCCGATGACCTGATCCGCGGCGCGCGCGCGGTGCTCGACGGCTTTGGCGCGGCGCATGATCTGGTCGAGGTGCCCGGCGCGCTGGAGATCCCGGTCGCGATCCGGCTGGCGGAGCGGCGCTATGACGGCTTTGTGGCGCTGGGCTGCGTGCTGCGCGGCGAGACCACCCATTACGAGACGGTGTGCGCCGAAAGCGCGCGCGGCCTGATGCTGCTGGGCGTCGAGCGGGGCCTGTGCGTCGGCAACGGCATCCTCACCTGCGAGACCCGCGCGCAGGCCGAGGCGCGCGCCGACCCCGGCCAGATGGACAAGGGCGGCGGCGCGGCGGCGGCGGCGCTGCATCTCGCGGCGCTGGCGCGGCGCTTCACCGAGCCGCGGGAATTCGGCTTCAGCGAGGGCGCGATCCAGATGGCCGGAAGCTTCCGGGCGGACGACTGATCATGGCGCGCGGCAAGGCGGAGAACGACGAGAACAAGCTGCGCCGCTCGGCGGCGCGGCTGTCGGCGGTGCAGGCGCTCTATCAGATGGAGCTGACCGGCGGGGCGCTGAAGCCCACCGAGGACGAATTCGA
>JAACUH010000159.1 GCA_009993005.1 Rhodobacterales bacterium | reverse complement strand
CTGGCGGGCAAGATCTGCCGCGCGCTGGGCGAGCCTGCGCCGCAGCTGTTCCAGTATGAGCTGTTTCTCGACGGCGAGGGCAGGAAGATCAGCAAGTCCAAGGGCAACGGCATCGCGGTCGAGGAATGGCTGCGCTACGCCAGCCCGGAATCGCTGTCGCTGTTCATGTATCTCAAGCCGCGCACCGCCAAGCGGCTGCACTGGGACGTGATCCCCAAGACGGTGGACGACTACGACCAGCTTTTGCGCGCGTATCCCGATCAGACGCCGGACAAGCAGCTTGAGAACCCGGTCTGGCACATCCACGGCGGCCAGCCGCCGGCCTCCGATCTGGCGGTGCCGTTCGCGATGCTGCTCAACCTCGCGGCGGCGGCCGGGGCGACCGACAAGGCGGTGGTCTGGGGCTTCATCCAGAAATACGCCCCCGACGCGACGCCGGAAAAGAACCCCGGCCTCGACGCGGCGGTGGCGCGCGCGCTGGCCTATGTCGCCGACAAGGTGCTGCCCAACCGCAGGTTCCGCGCACCCACCGACATCGAGCGCGCGGCGCTGGCCGATCTGGCGGCGCGGCTGCGCGCCCACGACGGCCCGCGCGACGCCGCCACGCTGCAGGACTTGGTCTATGCGGTCGGCAACGCCCACCCGTTCGACCCGCTGCGCGACTGGTTCAGCGCGCTCTACGCCGTGCTGCTGGGCGCGGAGCAAGGCCCCCGCTTCGGCGGCTTCATCGCGCTCTATGGCGTGGAGCAGACGGCGGACCTGATCGACCGCGCGCTGGCGGGAGAGCTGGCGGCCTGAGCGCGCGCCACGGCGCGGCGGACCGGGAGACGCTGGAGGGCGGCGGCGCCCTTCTCCCCGATGGGGAGAGGGGGCGAAACGCGCGCGGACGGCGCCAACGCTGCAAGGCGCCATCGGGCCGAGCCGCGCGCGCGCCCCTCGCCTCGCCAGCGCAAGCAAATGCGGCGCGATGATAGCTCAGGGGCGCGCAGACGGCGCCGGAGCACGGGCTGCGCCGATTTCACGCCCGCTCCACCCTTGGGCGAGAGGAACGCGGCGCCGCCGCCTCATCCCTCCGGCGACACCCCCAACGCCGCGCGCAGCGCCGCGAAGCTGCTCTCGACACTGTCCGAGCCCTGCGCGATGAACGCCTCGATCTGCGCGTGGCGGGCGATGGCG
>JAACUH010000157.1 GCA_009993005.1 Rhodobacterales bacterium | reverse complement strand
CGCAGCTTCATCTGGAAGTCTCCCCTGTTTTCGAATTTTGCCCGAACAATAGGCACCGCGAAGCCATCGAACAAGCGAAACCTTCACCGCCCGCATTCAAGCCGGATCGAGCGGATGATCCGCTGTTACGGCCCGCATGTAACAATCCGATGTCCGTTGCCGGGCAAACTGCTCTCGCCGCCGCGGGTAATGCGAGGCCGCCCGTGCCGCGCTGCGGTCAGGATGTCTTGCGCCGCCCCTTTTCAGGATGCCTTCAGCCCGGTCACGACCAGCATTCCGCGCTGCTTGCCGGAAGCCAATTCGACCACCAGCGCGTTGTCGAGGTCAAAACGCGACACCGGCCCGGCGTAGAAGTCTGCCGCCAGCGCACCCATCCGGGCGCGCGTGCCAAATGTTGTCAGCAGCGTAAAACCATCCATGGCCGGGTTGCGGAATAGGGCGATTTCGCCCGGCCAGGGCATGGCATAGGCGGCGGCCAAGGGGCGGTGCGCAGGTTGGTCTTCCAGCAGTTGCGGCGGTCGAGCAGCACGATGTCAGGTGCCCCGAACACGGTGGGCGTCGCCATTGAAACCGGGCGTGGCTCGCTTGGTGGCAGATCATAGACCGCCCGGTCCTGATGCACGGCGTCGATGCTGCGGGCGTCCGAGTCGGCGATAGACACCAGCCGCATCTCGGTCAGGCGGCCTCAAGGGCTCGGGCCATGGCCGCGAAGGGGTGCGTATCGCGCTGCGCGAAATGAGCGAGACCCGGGTGGCGATCGGCTGAGCCAGCCCCGGCGGCGGCTCAGGCCGGGGTACCCGGCCCAGCCGCGCCGCGAAACGGCACCGCGCGCAGCGGCGGCGCGGGCGGCAAAAGCGCGCGAATATCGGCGAAGGGAAAGCGCGGCTCGAACCTAAAGGCTTCGGCGCGGGCTGCGGGGCCGCCGTTGCATTCGCCCGCGCGAAACGCCGCCAGCCGCGTCACCGCGGGCAGAAACCGCTGCGACTCCTGGCTTTCGTGACACAGGATCGCCTGGCATTTCAGCGCGAAATACGCGGTCGCATCGACCCAATGGGTCGGCGTGAAACCGGTGCCGTTCAGCGTGTCGGCTTGCAGCAATGGCACCTTGAAACCGGTCGCCTGCAGCAGGGCGGCGGCCAGTGCGCGGTGGTCGGCGTGGTAGCAGTTTGGCGCATGCGTCACCACGAGGTCGGGCTTCTCGGCACCGATCAGCGCCGCCAGCGCCGCCACCAGCGCCGC